>DAOPZV010000044.1:0-13909 GCA_035353575.1 Prolixibacteraceae bacterium
TCGGTTATGTATAAAATACTGAAAACGAACAATAAAACAGAAGCATGAACACATTAAAGTTAGCAATCAGGCGGTTCTCGCGAAAAGATGAACACACTTTGACCCGAATAATTTCATTGGCTTTGGGATTAGCCTTTGGCATTTTGCTTTTATCCGAAGTATTGTACTACTACAGCTTCGATAGCTTTTATCCGGATGCCAACCGCATTTATGTGGTTCACGAGAATTTCAAAACAGACAAATCGACAAATAAACTGGAAAGCCTTACGCGAACCAGCGGAGCCATTGCGCCTGGACTAAAAGCTGAAGTTCCTGGAATTGAGGCCGCAACAAGATTAAATTCCATTGGCACTTCGGTTTTTTACACCGAAGACCGTAAAAGTTATGAAGCCAAATTTTCGCTTGCCGACGAATACCTGTTCGACGTACTTCCGCGCCCCATGATTAGCGGAAACGCCAGCGAAATTCTGAAAATGCCGATGACCTGCATGGTCTCAAGCAAAATAGCTGAAGAAATTGGTGGCGATGTTGTTGGCAAGATGATTGAACTGAAAGAATACCCCAATCGGAAACTGGCTATTGGCGGAATATTTAAAGCTTTACCCGAAAATACCAACTACAAATACGATATCCTGATTTCAATGGTCTCCACCAGTCAGTTTACCTGGGACGGAACCCAAAACTGGCTTGGAAACGACAGGTATTATACCTGTGTAAAACTTGCAACGGGAGTAAACCCGGAAGGGATGGCTGCTGCCGTTCGAAAAATGCAGGAAAAACATCAGGACATTGAGAAACTCGAACAGCAACAGCAGGGCTTGGTTTTGAAATATTCGTTCAACCCCATCCAAAAAATGTACCTGGCCGAAGTTAAAGACATGGTCTTGGTTCTCAGCCTTATCGCCTTTGCAGTTCTATTTGTTTCGCTAATGAATTATATTTTACTGACACTAAGCGCTTTGGTAAACCGCGCAAAATCGTCGGCCATACACAAATGCTGTGGGGCCCAGGCGATAAATCTTCAAAAGCTAATCTTTTCAGAAACAATACTCATATTCTTACTTTCCTTGCTTGGTGCATTTTCAATCATAATGGCAGTTAAACCTTTGGCCGAAAGCCAGCTTCAGCATCAACTTTCGTCGGTTTTAAATCCGTATGTTATTTGGCCTTTGCTTGCCTTGATGGTTATTTTGGTGGCAGTGATCAGCTACGGGCCAGCCCTGTTCTTTTCGCGCATTCCCGTTGCAACAGCTTTCCGTAGTTACCGGCAAAAAGGTAACAAATGGAAACTTGCCTTGCTCTCCTTTCAGTTTGTTGGCGCCTCCTTCATTCTTACCGTGCTGGTTGTTGTAACGCTTCAGTACAACAAGTTAAAAGATACAAATCACGGTTATCGCACCGAAGGAGTGTATTATGGCTCGACCAGCGGGATGGAAAGCAGCAAAATTGCAACGGTACTTAATGAGCTGCGTTCGTTGCCTGAAATTGAAACCGTTGGCTTAGGATGCACAACACCTATTGATGCCGGATCAGGGAACAATATCTTCTCTCCCGATGGGCAAAAAGAACTGTTTAATGTAGTCGATTTCTATTGGATTGACGAAAATTACCTTTCAATCCTGAATATTCCGATAAACGAGGGACAAAATTTCTCGCAAACAAACTGCATTGCCAACGACATATTGATTAGCCACACTGGAGCCGAACTGTTGAAGCTGAACAACAAATGGACAGACGGGGTTATCGGAAAACAAATCACGATTTCAGAACACGGTACGACAACAGTCCGTGGCGTTTTTCCCGATTTCATCATTAGTTCAATTACAAATCCTGATCGCCGACCAGCCGTTTTCTTCTATATGCCTGAAGAGCGATTTGAGCAACAAAGAGCCGAAAAGTCGTCGTTTTCATTCAATGTCATGATTAAAGCACACGAGGGAATGCAGGCTGGCCTCCTGAAAAAGATAACTGATATTTTCAACATGGCATTACCACATCAGGATGCTGTAATTAAAAACCTGGGCGACGAACAGATGAAATGCTATGTGAATGAAAGGGGATTCCGTAACGCCATGATGGCCGGAAACATGATCATTCTGATTATAACAGGAATTGGTTTGCTGGGATATACCGCTACAGAAGTGAATCGCCGCCGAAAAGAACTCGCAATTCGCCGGATCAGCGGAGCTAACCAGCCCGATATTCTCAAGATATTCATCATCGACCTCGAATACATTGCCTTGCCGGCCGTTTCAATTGGATTGATTGGCGCTTGGTTCATTTCGGGTAGATGGATGCAGAATTTTGCCATAAAAGTCTCGCTTAACTGGGGAATATTTGCCTTCTGCAGCCTTACCATTTTGCTGATGATTGCTCTAATTACTGCCATAAATTACCTGCGAGTTGCAAACCACAATCCTGTGGAAGCGCTGAGGTATGAATAAAAATCCAGGAATCCGGCTCTTCCTGATTCAGACAATAATTTGACAACAAAAACAAAAAAAATGAATTTTCACAACATCAAGCTGGCTATACGCAACCTGAAAAGACACAGACTTTACAGCATTTTGAGCATCTCCGGCTTTTCAGTCGGATTTGCGGTTTGTATTTTCGTAGCCATGTTCATTTACAATGAACTATCGATGGACAAGTGCTACCCGAAGTACAAAAACACGGTGCTGGTTTACGAGTCGAAAGAAAAATTCTCGAATCTCGACATTAAACTCAATCAGGATTTTAAAGAGAAATATCCTGAAGTGGTGGCAACCTGCCCTATGGAGCAAATAGGCTACCTGGAGATTTCGGCTAAAACCGAAAAAAACTTTATGCGGTTTACCGGATTGATATCGACCACCAACGATTTCTTTTCAGTTTTTCCTGTAAAAGTTCTGGTATCGTCCGGGAAACAGCCGTTTAATGGGAAAGAGTCGTTCCTTGTTACCAAATCGTTTGCCGAACAATTGTTCCCAAACGAAGATCCGTTGGGAAAAACAATAACTGTTTTCGATTTCATGAAAGGGCAGATTACCGCTGTAGTCGAAGATTTTCCAAAGAATTCGAGCATTCAGGCTAAAGTTTTCGTGAATGCCGAAAACCCAGAGTTTTTACTTTCACAAAGTTGCAATGATGGCCGTTGCTGGAATCCAATCAATCATTATTTGGTACTTCGTCCGGGAACCGACCGTATTGCTCTGGCAAAAAAAATGACTGCTGATATCCCCAAAAACCATCCTGAATTGCACACCATCGATTTCCAACGGCTTCAGGATATTTACCTGTCGCCCATCAACAATACGGGAAATACTTCGGGAAATAAATCGCTCCTGATCATTTTGTTTTCTGTTGGATTGGTTGTTTTGGTTCTTTCAACCATTAATTTCCTGAATTTCTATGTTTCGATGCAGTATTCCAAGCTGAAAGAAATCGGGATCAAGAAAATTAACGGAGCCAGTTTCAGGAATTTACTCCGGTTTTCGTTAGCCGAAGTTTCGGTCAGTATTCTTATATCCATTGTTTTTGCCCTTATTCTATTCATGATATTTTTACCATCAGCCAATCATCTTTTCGAACGAAACCTGGAAGCCGGGTTGCTGCTGAAACCTTCACTGCTGGGTATCTTACTGCTGATCACTGCCGGAATTGTCCTGATTAACAGCATAGCTCCGCTATCGATACTTTCAAAATTCAACACCAGCTCGTTCCTTACCAAAATGCAAACCAAAGGAACCCGTCAAACCGGACGACGTGTACTTACGCTACTGCAACTGTCGGCTTCGATGGTACTAATAGCTGTTGTTTTTGCACTTTACCAGCAAATTTCGTACGCCAAGCAAGCCGATTTGGGCTTCCAGAAAGAAAGGCTTTTACGCCTGAAACTTCCCATGGAATTTAAATCGCAGGATGCCATGAAACAAAAACTGGCCGCTCTTCCTTTCTGCCAAAGCATTTCACTCAGCCGTGGTGTTCCCGGATCAATAAACCTTTATAAGGGCGACACTCAAAATGGGAAAACCGTTGAATTACAATGCCTCTGCGTTGACGAAGACTTTTTCAAAACCTTTAATTTGAAGTTAACTGGTGGCCGCGAGTTTCTTGCCGGAGACATGGGAACCGCCTGCATTTTAAACGAAGAAGCCATCCGACAATATGGCTGGGACAATTTTGAAGGAAAAAAAGTTAACAATGGGCGTGAAGGCGGTTACCAGGTAGTAGGTGTGGTCAACGATTTTCATGTGGAATCGTTGCACGAAAAAATAAAACCAGTGTACATCATGGCAGCCGAACCCGGTAAGCACAATGATCTGGGCAATATTTCGATCAGGCTGGTTGCCGGAAACCTGGGGCAGCAAATGGACCAATTGCGTAGCGTCTGGAAATCATTTAATCCCGACGAGCCCATGAATTTCTCGTTTTACGACGAGCAGTTCGACGCCATGTACCGCAAAGACGACCAATTGAGCAAAGCCATCGGGATTATCTCGGTAATTGCACTTATCCTCACTTTTATGGGCATTTTGGGCCAGGTTTTCCAGATCAGCCTCAACCGCACCAAGGAAATTGGTGTGCGCAAAGTTAACGGAGCAACAGTAGCCGATATTTTAACCTACATGAACCGAGAATTCATTGTTTGGGTGAGTATTGCGTTGGTAATTGCTACGCCACTGGCCTGGTACCTGATCAGCCGCTGGCTCGAAAACTTTGCCTACAAAACGAACATAGGCTGGCCAATTTATGCCGCTTCAGGATTCATTATGCTGGCAACAGTAGTGATTACCGTTACCCTGCAAAGCTGGAAAGCGGCAACACGAAACCCGGTGGAAGCGCTGAGGTATGAGTAAGCAATCCGGTTATCGGGATTGAATCACTTCCGACAAAATTTTATAGGATTCAAGCCTTTTACGGTGATCGTAAATATGAGAACTGGCAATAATTTCATCGGCTCCGGTAATTTCAAGCATTTCGTCCAGTTTTGCACCAATAGTTGCTCGTCCGCCGATTAGCGAAAAAGCCAGCATCTGGTCAATCTGGCTTTTATAAAAACCCCAGGCATCACTGCCCAAATGATGCGTGGGCGGTTGCATCAATTCCCTACGCCCGGTAACAATACCCAAAGCACTACGTTTGATGGTGGTTGCCAGATATTCGGCTTCGTCGTCCGTTTCGGCGGCTACAACCTGGCTGCCAACCATTACATACGGCTTATCCAGCATGGCAGATGGTTTAAAATTATTGCGATAAATGCCAAGCGCAGCCAAAAGCTGTTGTGGGGCAAAATGGCTGGCAAAAGCATATGGAAGTCCGAACTCAGCTGCAAGGTAGGCGCTGTCGGTACTTGAACCCAGAATCCAGATCGGAACATCAGCACCTTCAGAAAGAACAGAGCGAACATTTGAAGAACTGTTTTCAGGCGAAAAATAGCGTTGAATCTTGCGCACTTCATTCGGAAAATCCATGGCTGCCTGCATTCTGTCGGCCCGAATAGCCTGAGCAGTAGCCTGATCCGTTCCGGGAGCACGACCCAGCCCAAGATCAATCCGCCCGGGATAAAGTGCTGCCAAAGTTCCGAACTGCTCGGCAACAATTAGCGGCGAATGGTTGGGCAACATAATTCCGCCAGACCCTACCCGAATGGTTTGTGTTCCCTGTGCCAAATAACCAATGATGATCGATGTTGCGACACTGGCTACACTAATCATGTTGTGGTGCTCGGCCACCCAAAAGCGCGTGTATCCCAACGTTTCGACATACCGAGCTAAATCGAGGCTATTGTGCAGAGCATCAGCCGGTGTTGAGCCTTCGGCTACCGGAACCAAATCCAGCACCGAAAAGGCAATTTGTTTTCTGCTTGTCATCTTGTGTTTTCCTTTCATGAACACTAAACAACAAATCAGAACCTATTTTGATCAGAAAAGAAAATAAGCAGGTTCAATCCTGATTTCAGGCCAAAGTATATTTTTCAACACGCCCAAACTAATTGCTAAAAGCTGACCAAACTAACATCAAGACGAATATGTTGCAAACCACTACTAAGGTGCATTAATTCTAAATGAAGCTTTTCCACGAAACACCGGCACCGCAGGCGATATTTGGTAGTTTTGCGGTCAAAACGAGTGCATCCGTTGCTTTAATTCCGATGAGTACAAATAATATACTAAAACGAAGTGTTGTATTTCTGTCTGGCCTGTTTATCATGGCTTTGGGTGTAGCCTTGTCGGTAAAAGCAAACCTTGGCGTATCGCCAATTTCGTGCATCCCCTACATTTGTAGTGTAAAGTATCCACTTACAATGGGCGAAACCACCATCCTTTTTAATGTTTTACTCATTTTGCTTCAAATCATTTTACTCCGGAAAAAATACAAGCTGATTCAATTGGTGCAGCTTCCGGTGGTTTTTATCTTCGGCTTTTTTACCGACATTACCCTTTACCTCACTTCAGGTATCAATATTTCAGGCTATGTATGGCAGGTTGTTTTATGCTTGTTAAGCTGTGCGGTACTGGCGCTTGGGGTATTTCTTGAAGTAAAAGCCAAACTAACTTACCTCGCCGGAGAAGGACTTGCGCTGGCAATTGCCGACACCTTTCGTATCGAATTTGGGAAAGCAAAAATAAGTGTCGATAGTTCGATGGTTATTGTTGGTGTGGGTAGTTCGTTGGCGCTGCTTGGCCAATTGCAGGGCGTGCGCGAAGGAACAATTGTTGCAGCGTTGCTGGTGGGGTTTCTAGCGAAGTTGTATAGCCGCAAATTGTCGCTTATTGACAAGCTATTGAATAGCCCAGATGAAAAACAGCCTGCTCCTGCAACCGAGCTCACTTCCGGGAACAACAAAAAGCGGCTTATCGTTACCATTTCGCGCGAGTTTGGAAGTGGCGGACACGAAATCGGACAACTGGTGGCCAAACAGCTTGGCCTTTCGCTCTACGACAAACAGCTGATTGAACTAACTGCCGAGAAGGGAGGTTTTACGCCCGAATACATCAGGGAACACGAGCAAAAGTTAGCTCACACCCTTCTGTTCAATCTTTACGAGCAAAGTTATGCATCTGTAAACGCACAAATGCCCCAGCTCGATGCGTTGTTCCTGGTTCAGAGTAAAATAATCCGGGAGATTGGAGCGAAGGAATCGTGCGTAATCATTGGCCGGTGTGCCGATTTTATCATGAAAGATCAACCCGGTTGCTTCAACATATTTATTCATGCCAATAACGAATATCGCAAAAAACGGATCGTTCAGGAATATGGCGTTGAAGCAGCTACGGCTGAAAAAGAACTGGAAAAAACCGATCGCGAACGTGCCAACTATTGCAGGCATTTCACCGGAAAAGAATGGGGAAAAGCGAGCAATTACAACCTTACCATCGACAGTTCACTGTTTGGAACGCGAAAATCGGCTGAAATGATTGTTATGGCAATTCGCGAAAAGCAAAGCTGAAAAACAACCTTTGCCGATGAGTTGAACTATTCAACCAAAATCAAACCGGGATTGCTCCCAGTGATGCAACGACCACCTTCAGGAGTAACCACAAACGTGTTTTCGATGCCAACCATCCCGATGCCTTCGATTCCCTTTTTAGGCTCCACGGCAAAAACCATGTTCTCTTTTAGCGGTTCTTTAAATCCTTTTGCCAGAACCGGATATTCGTCAACCGTTAAGCCAATTCCGTGCCCCAGGAATTTTACCTGACGTTTGCCATAGCCCATAAAATTCTTTTGAAAATTGGCAGAAAGCCCGTTCATGATGGTTTCGTAAATAACCTCCGGAATATTGCCGGGCACCAGCATCTCGGCTACGCGGTACTGAATGTGTACACACTGCTGATGAATGGCCTTTACGTCGTCGGGCAACGATTGTCCGAACATATAAGTCATGGTTTTGTCGGAGTGATAGCCGTTTACGCCAAGCCCCATATCCACAAAAACCAGGTCGCCTTTACGCAGTTTGCGGTCGCGGCTGCCCAGGGTTGGCACTGCGGCCGTCAGCCCGCGGTTTCCGCCCGGACCGTCAAAATTTGTAGGATGCAGCGAACTTTCGCCAAAGCCAAGTTGCGCCACAATCATTTCGGTGTCGAACATGGCAAATCGTGCGATTCCCTGGTGTCCTTCCTTTACCATCACCTGATAAAGCTCGGCTGCCAAATCAGCTTCAGTCATTCCCTCGCGAAGCAATTCAGGCACCAGTTCTTCCGAAACCCGCTGATGAATAGCGCCGGCTCTTTCCATAAAATGCAGCTCCCACAGGCTTTTTACCGATCGCGTTTGCGCAATCTGGAAATCGAGCGAATGGAATGCAGTGAACGGGAAATGCTTTTGCAACCGTTGAAACATAGCCAACGGCACGAATTCGGTCTCAAGATAAACTTCGCCAGGAATCCGGGTGTAGTTTTGCGCTGCATCGCGATAGCTGCTCATGGGCTTAATAACCGGGAAGTTCGATTCGCCCAGGGTTCTGTCGTAACTGCGCCTTGCCCATAAAATAGCTTCATTTCCACGTTCAATTATTAACATCCCTTCTGGCATGGATCCCGTAAAATACAGCAGGTTTATTTTGCTGAAAATGAATGCCATTCCCCAGTCAGGATGTTGCTGATCCATAATCCGGAGAAATGATTTCATTCGTAACTCAAGTTCTGATGCAGGTGTTTTGTCGCTCATAAAAATTACTTTGTGCTTCAAAAGTAAACGAATGGGCGAATGAAAAGGACTAAAAACCAATTCCGGCCATCAGGATTAACCTTTGCATAAAGCAAAATTAAGAACGCATTGCTGATAATCGCCGAAGTTTCGTTGAGAAAAAGAGCTACCCACATTGCAATATCGTATCATCCAGTAAAATTAATTGACAAAATATTGTCAATTTTTTTGTCATCTTCAAATTCGCGAAAATAATTAAATGTTTAAATTTCAGTACTTTAACTTTTTGGTACGAATTCTGAATACTTCCTGAAAACAATACTCAGAAAACTAATAGATACAACAATGTTCGGTACTTTCTGGAAAATATCAGTTCGTAATGTACTGAAGCATAAAACTTATTCGGCCATTAACATTCCTGGGCTGGCGCTGGGTTTTAGTGCGTTCATCATTATCGTGCCATTTATCAGCCGCGAATTAAGCTGGGATAAATCGAACGAAAAATATGTCCGCATTTACCGTATTCAGCGCTGTTCCGGTTTTTTTCAGTACGCCAAATGCCCAAACAGATTATATTTAAATAATAAATAAAAAGCTATGATTCAATTAAAACGCATCTTAAAAACCATTTCAAAATACCGGACATCCTCGTCGCTAACGCTTTTTAGCCTCATAATTGCTTTCGTCGGAATTATAACTCTTTCGCTCTACGTCAGTTTCGAAAAGAGTTACGACCATTATCCTGAAAATAAAGGATTGGTTTACCGACTTGAAACCAAATCATATAAATCTAACTTACCAGCTGTAATTACCGATGTTTTACAGAAAAATATCCCTGAGCTGGATAAAGTATGCCCGCTGTATAACTTCAATGGCAAAATCACCACTCCTGCGCTGGAACAGGCCAACACAGGGTTCCGCTGCGACTGGCTTTTCGCGGGAGATTCGTTTTTTAACCTTTTTCCACTTCCTTTGATTGCAGGAAACCCGGAATCGGTTCTTACCGAACCCAACTCGGTTGTTTTAACCGAAAAATATGCCAGAATGCTTTTTAATGAAGCTAACCCGCTGGGTGAGAGTGTGCTGATCGACAATGTGATGTATAAGGTAACTGGTATAATGAAAGATTTTCCCAGGAACTCTTCCTTCTCTGCCGATTTTCTTGCATCGTTCTCAACATTGGTTTCAGCAAATAAATATGGTGTAAACGACTGGTCGGAATGGAGTTACAATATATTTTTGAAAATTAAGGGAAAGACAGATCCAGCTCAAATAGCGGCAAAAATTGAACAAATTCCGGTAGTAGCCGAAAACACAAAAGACATGAGAGCTAATTTCAAGGGGCAGGCATTTGTCAACCTGAGACCTCTTGAAGAAATTCATTTTACAAACGACGGGCAATATGCCTATGTAAATCCGGTGATTTTAAATGTTCTAATACTGCTCAACATCATTCTGGCCATTATGGGAGCCGTCAATTTTATCAATTTCTCTACGTCGCAGGCGCCACTTAGGGCTAAAGCATTATCTGTATTACAAGTGCTTGGCGGAAATAAACTTTCAGCAATGGGCCAAATTGTAGCTGAATCGGTAATTCTGTCGGTCGCAGCGCTTATTGTATCTATTGCACTTTATCTCGTTGGATACAAAACCATTGAAACATTATTTGATATTCAGGGATTAGATCTTTTAAGCCGTCCTCTGTTTATCCTTTGGTTCACTCTTTTTGCAGTTGGCTTTGGCCTTTTAGCCGGACTGTATCCGGCCCGCTATATCACTTCATCGCCACTTGCCCAATCAGTAAAAGGGAACATCCGTTTCTCAGGAAAAGGAAAGGTATTCAGAAACGCATTGGTTACAATTCAGTTCATTTTCACGATAGCATTGCTTGCTTCGGCGTTTGTCATCGAAAAGCAATTAAACTTCTGGAGAAATTTTGATTTGGGAATCGACAAGGAAAACGTTGTTTACTTTAATACAACAAACACTCTTCGGGATCATTATCAGTCGCTTGCCGACGAATTAATGAAAGACAACAACATTGTTGATTACACCTACACGCAGTTTATTCCCGGACAGGTCGGAATGGGCTGGGGCCGCGAGGTTGAGGGACAATATATTCAACTAAAATGCTGGCCTGTTGACGACAAGTTTCTCAATTTCTTTGGCATAAAAATAGCCGACGGGAGAGCATTTGCTCAAGGATCGCAGGCCGACATCAATACATTTATTCTGAATAGGAAAGCTGTCGAAAAATTCGGATGGTCAAATCCACTTGAGCGAAAAATTGACGGTTTTGGATTTACCGGTCAGGTTATTGGGGTAGCTGAAAACATTAACTTCTCTTCGCTGAAAGAAGAAATTGAGCCGATGCAATTCTGGAGAACTGAAACGCGTAAAAACAACCTGATTCTACGCTTGAAATCCGGGAACTTTACTCAGACCATGGCTTTCATTCAGAACACTGCAAAGAAATTTGATCCCAAAAATCCGGTAGAAGTCAAATTTTTGGACGAAACTTTAAACCGGCTGTATGTTAAAGAAGAGCGTATGGCCCATTTCATCGAATTTGTTGCACTTTGGTGTATGTTATTGGCAATTACAGGTTTACTTGGTTTAATTATATTCATCTGCCGCGACCGGATAAAGGAAATAGGTATCCGCAAAGTGAACGGAGCCACAATTGCCGAAGTTGTTTCAATGCTCAACCGCGACATCGTTCGCTGGGTTATCGTTGCTTTTTTCCTGTCAACTCCTATCGCCTGGTATGCCATGAATAAATGGCTGCAAAATTTTGCATATAAAACAAGTCTCAGCTGGTGGATATTTGCACTGGCCGGATTTCTTTCATTCCTGATAGCCATCCTCGCTGTTAGCTGGCAAAGCTGGAAAGCCGCTACTCGAAACCCGGTGGAAGCACTGAGGTATGAATAATCTTCAAGTCAGGGTTTCACTTCGAGTGAAGTCCTGACTATCTAACCCGGAAAACTTTAACTAAGAAACCAAAAACGATGAACAGAAACTTTATCAAAATCGCCCTGCGCTACCTGTGGCGCAACAAAACCTACAGCATCCTGAATTTTGTATGCTTAACCTTTGGACTAACCTGTACAATTGTTGCTGTACTCCACATTAACAACACACTGAGCTTCGACAAGTTCCACAAAAACTATAACCGTTTGTATTCGGTTGAAGCTTACGTCACCTACTTCAACGGAGACAAATTTCCGAAGCAATATCTGTCGTCTTCACTCACCGATGTACTGAAAACCAACGCTCCTGAAATTGAAGAAATGACCCGCGTGGCTGAACGCGATTTTGATTTTGTGAGCGCCGACAAAACTTTTCACGAAAATGGTTACTTTGCCGACAATAATTTTTTCAATGTATTCTCATTCCCGCTTTTGCATGGCAACGAAAAGGTTTTGAGCGATTTAAATTCGATGGCTATTTCAGAAAACATGGCCCTGAAGCTTTTCGAAACTACCGATTGCGTGGGCAAAACGGTGATCCTGAAAAACGGGCCGAAAGAAGATGCATTCACCGTTTCCGGCGTATTTCGGCGTATTCCAAGACAATCGGTCATGCAGTTCGACTTCGTTATTCCGTTTAACCGCTTTTTGGCCGATAATGCCTGGGCAAGCGAAACAAGCTCGTCGTCAAACCTCACCTGGGCTTTGCTGAAAGAAAATGCTAACAGCCAAATGGTTGAAGCCAAGATCAAAAACCTGATCAAAACGCAGGACGCAACGCTGAATCAGGAGCTTTTCCTTTTCCCGCTGAAGGACAAAAACCTGTATTCGTATGCAGCCGGAAAGCGCGTATGGCGCGAAATGCGCAATGTGGTCATTGTTGGCTCTGTCGGATTTGCCATTTTGCTGATCGCCTGTTTCAATTTCATCAACCTGGCCATTGCACTAAACATCCGAAGATATCGAGAAGCTGGAATTAAAAAAGTTTCAGGTTCTGGCAAATCGGGTATTGTTTTCCAGTTTCTGGGCGAAACAATGCTGCTAACTCTTATAAGCCTTATTTCGGCAATTTTATTGGTGAAAGTACTTTTACCCGGCTTTAATACCATGTTTCACAACGACATTCGGCTCAATCTTTTGGACGCGAAAATGTTGTTGTTTTTCATTTCAGTAATTGTATTCACAAGCCTGGCGTCGGGCTTGTTGCCAGCTTTATACCTGGCCTCGTCAAACCCAATCAACGTGCTGAAAGGCAAACTGGCCACCAGTCACAGCTACAGCAAGTTTCGCCAAAGCCTCATCGTGTTTCAGTTCGTTATCCCAATTATCCTGATCATCAGCATGATGGTTATCAAAACCCAGGACAAATACATGCGCGAGTTCGATTTGGGCGTTGATAAAGACAAATTAGTTATCCTGAATAATACCGAAAACCTGCAAAAACATGCCGATGCGGTAAAATCAGAGCTTCAGGCTATTCCTGAAATAAGCGCGGTTAGTTACACCAACTGCATTCCGGCCCGCGGAACCCGGCCCACCAGCGAAGTGACCTGGGAAGGGAAAGATGCGTCGGAAAAACTGCATTTCTGGTGCATCAATGCCGATTTCGACTACAACAAAGCCGTAACCATCAACACCACCGACGGGCGGTTTTTCAACCCTTCGTTTCCGTCAGATTCGGCCGCTTACATGATCAACGATGTGGCTGTCAACGTAATGAAATATAAAAATCCGGTGGGTTCGCAAATTACAGTCGAAGGTAAAAAAGGCGTAATTATCGGCGTTTTCAAAGATTTTCATGCCATCGACCTGGCTGGGCCAATTGTTCCAACCATTATCCGCATAAAACCCAACGAATGCAATACGTTGCTGATCAGGTACGCTTCAGGAAATTTCCCCACAATGGCCGACAATATTCGCAAGGTTTTCCGCAAATATGAACCGGAAGCTATTTTCCAACCGGTATTGTACCGCGATCTGGCTTCGTATTCCAACTTAAGTATGCCTTCGAACCTGGTTGGTCTGGCGTTTATCATTGCATTGGCGCTTGCCTGCATGGGAATGTTTGGGCTGGCATCATTTACTTCTGAAAGCCGCACCAAGGAAATTGGCATCCGCAAAGCCAACGGCGCCACAACCCGCTCTGTCGTCAGGTTATTACTTTCAAGTTACACCAAATGGCTGGCTATTTCGATGGTCGTTGCTACACCGTTTGCTTTTTTGCTTGGCAAAATTTTCCTCGGAGGTTTTTATTTCCGCACAGCTATGCCCATGTGGGCATTCATCCTGGGACCGGCAATTGCAGC
>DAOPZV010000044.1:14009-22076 GCA_035353575.1 Prolixibacteraceae bacterium
CACACGATCAACCCCAGGTCATTATACAGGCTTATGTGCGAAAAAACAATAATCTTTTAGCGCCAAACGACCCCATGGTAAAAGAGGTTCTGGAAGCATTTGATGTGAATTTTTCAAAAAACGGTTCAACAGTTACGGCTATTGTCGAACGCAAGATGCGCATGAATTTCTGGAATAACGTGGGCATTTCGTTAACCATTCTCGTCCCGAAGGAAATGTCGTGCAAAGTTTCTTCGAGCGGCGGTGGCGTAAAAATTTCGGGAGTAAAGGGAACGCACGATTTTTCGAGCAGCGGCGGTGGTGTTCATCTTGAAAATGTAAGTGGTACTACTGAAGCCAGCTCTTCGGGTGGTGGTGTGCATGTTACAAACCAGAATGGCGATGTGCGTTTAAGTTCAAGCGGCGGTGGCGTAACCCTGGAAGACGCACAGGGAAATGTTTACGCCCATAGTTCGGGCGGCGGCGTAAGCCTGAAAAACATCAAAGGCAATGTGGAAGCGAGCAGCAGTGGCGGCGGTGTGCATGTTTCAGGAGAATGCGCTTCGGTGAAAGCCAAATCGAGCGGCGGATCGGTTCATGTGGACATCAAAAACCTGAGCAAGGATTTAACCCTTGAATCGAGTGGCGGCGGAGTTGACGCACTCATTCGCAATGGCAAAAACCTTGGCCTCGACCTGGATCTACAATCCGACCGGGTAAATATCGACCTTCAGAATTTTTCAGGAAAAGCTGAGAAAGACCGAGTGAAAGGCACCATGAATAAAGGCGGAATTCCTGTTTACATTCATACATCGGGTGGCAGCGCCAATGTACGGTTCGAAGAATAATGCAGCAATAAAAATCTCCAAGCAGTCAGGGCTTCACTTCGAGGTGAAACCCTGACCAGTAAAACTTGGCAGAGGTATTCTAATTTCCAGGTAAGAGTTACTTCGGTCAATCTGATTAGCCTATTTACAACTGTGCCCGCGGTGTTAGTCATTCAGCTTACCGACCACTTCATACGAGCGTTTGCTCTGTACCGGTTTATACAACGTCCCGTCGCATTCGTAGTATAATTTTCCATCAATTTCCACTTCGGCAGCATTCGACGGAAGTTTTCCTACCACAGCGCCAACAGGAGGTTCAACAACCACGTATTCCCGTTGCGGTGTTGCAGTATAAAAGACGCCGCTGAAATAAAAATACGGAATTGCGCCAATAGAAATACGGACAAAGCCAATCGGAAGAACGGTAACACGAACACCAACCGGCGGAGCCACCCGAACATAAACACCACTACGCGAAGCATAAAATACACCACTACTGAAATAAAACGGGCTGCCTGCATGATGAACCACAACTGCCGTGCGGGGCAAACGTCGCACTGGTTTCACCACCGGATGTTTGCGGTAAACCACTGTTCCGCGCGGCGTTTGAACCACTGTTCGCTTGGGTGTACTGACAACTCTTCGTTGTGCCATCGATTCTATTCCTGAGAATAGAAATAAAACGAGCAATGCTTTGATAATTATTTGTTTCCTTTTCATTTCTCTGTTTTTTAATGTTTACTCGCAATAGGCGCTTCGTGGGTTCATCAGGCCGCTGCACCTGAATTCGTACTTGCTTTGGTCGTATTTCGGAACCGGGTTGTCGGTTACTTCGAGCGGGGTTAAGGCTTTCCCGTTGTAGCTGGGCAAGGTTATTTGGTCGGTTGAACCATTGCCCAAAGCCACATTTTTGCCGGCGGCGCTCCCGTTGAAACTATAATCCATCAGCGCGTCGAGCAAACGGTACAAACAGTAATAGTCGTAAGCATCGTAGGCTTTCAGGCTACTCGGCAAATTGTGTTCGGCAGTGTAGGTGTATCCTTCAACAACGCTCTTTTTCACGAGGATAAAATCTTTTTCAGAAGCCGGGATATTAATATTCTTGAATATATCGATGGCCATCCGGTGGTCGTTTATATCATCGTCGTCATAAACCTGCGAAATTAACTTTGTGTTTGCCGGGAAATCTTTCAACTGTTCATTCGTAATCTGGTACGCATACCACGGCGCAAGCGTAAAGATAAACCGTCCGTTTTCGCCCCAGCCTTTTTCGACAAAAGCTTTGTGCGAGAGCGCAACAGCAGCGCCGCCGCCAAACGAATGACCGACAAACCCAACTTTAGTCGAATCAATCAGATTAGGAAACTTTTTTACTGCCGCCCGAATACCAGCCCACATCACATCGTAACGCCCGTCAATCGACGAGTTTAGCGTGGGGTAAGGCGAAAAAACAACCGTGTATCCCTTTTTAGCTACAAATTGGAGGATCCCGAGCCAAGAGACAATGTTTTCGCCACCAAAACCGTGCAGGTAAAAAACCGTTGGACGCGGAGATGTAGCTCCTTTCGGGTAAAGAATCGTCACATTTTTCTGGCTGTATTCCGGGCTTGTAAAGCTGGCTTCGGCTATTTCATAATCGCCATCTTTTCCGTAACCCGAAGTAGGGCGCGATACGGGACCCTGTAAATCATCTTTTCCTGTTTCTTCAGCGGGAGCGGTTTCAGCTTTGGAACAGGCCGAAAAAACAACCAGTACCAAAATCCATATAATTTGAAAGAGTTTCATGTTTAACCGTTTTTTCGTTGTTGATTAGCTTCTTTCATCTTTTCAAGCAGTTCTTCTTTCTTATCCTGATAAAGCTGGTACTGATCTTTGTTCAGGATTTTCTTCAACTCTTTGTCCTTTTCATCCATGATCGATTTCGCTTTTTTCAGTTTGGCAAACTTTCCTGAAATATTTTTTACCCCATCCATTTGCCTGGCGTATTTCAGGTTAAGCGGATCAACCTGGGCCAGTTGGTCGTCGCTAAGCCCGAGGTTCTGTTTCATCCATTCGGTTTGAAAACGGGCGCGTTCTTCCGCAGTGCGCTTAGTTTCAAAATCCTGTGCAAACACATTAACACTCCAAACAATCAGTAGTGTACTGATAAAAATTAACTGTTTCATAGCTTTATTTTTTTTGAATTCAGGTCAAACTTAAACGATCAATTCTTGTGTATTGACTTGTTTTCATCCAACAACTAAACCAGTTACACCAACAACAGGTTTACTCAACGAGCAGCAAGTTGATTGTTTTTGCCGTTGGTTGAATCATTGGGTCGTTTGGTTTAAAGCATTCATCCTGAATGTGGTATTTTTGTATCATTGCAACATGAAGAAGATTGTTATCCATAGCATTGTTTGGCTGGTTCTCTCCTATTTCCTGTTCTTCTCGCTGTCGCTGTTCCTGCCCGACGAGCTTTCGCTCATTCGTGCGGTTACCAGTACCAGCCTGATGGCGTTTACATTTTACCTGTCGGCCTACGGACTGACCAACTGGTTGCTGATTAACCGCAGGATGCCTTTTCTCTTTACGGTATCGGCCATTTTGTTGGTCTTCGTGCTGTCGGCCTTCCGGCTAAAACTATTGGGAATAATTCCCGGAAATGTGGCCGTGTCGGGTCAGCTTTCGCCTGATTTGCTCGAACAACGCGAAAACCTGATGTTTGGCAAAAATCTATGGATGTTTAACCGGATTGGAGCTGGCCGAACTCCTTTTTTGCCAGGTTTGCTGATGAATTCGGTTATCCTTGTTATTGCGATGTTGTACAGGCTGTACGAAAATAAAACCCGGAAAGAACAGGAAAGCCGGGAAGAATTACAACGCTCGCAGGAAGCACAAATTCTTTACCTCAAATCGCAGGTTAATCCGCACTTTTTATTCAACACGCTGAATAATTTGTACGGGCTGACGTATTCCAAGTCGGACAGGGCGCCTCAAATGGTACTTGGCCTTTCGGAAACCATGCGTTACCTCATTTACGAAACCGAACAAAAGCTGGTTCCACTCGAAAAAGAGCTGCATTTTATCCGCAATTACCTCGATTTGGAAAAGATGCGGATTTCCTTTCCTGAGAATGTTCGCGATACAATTCGGGTGTCACAGCTTTCCGTTTTTGTACCGCCATTGTTGCTGCTTCCGTTTATCGAGAATTGTTTCAAGCACGGAAACATTGGAAAAGACGACGATGGATGGATGGAACTCGATATTTCGGACGACCACGATTACCTGTATTTTGTGTGCAAAAACAGCTTTAATAACACGGTTCAAAAACCCGCAACCTCATCGGGAATTGGACTAAAAAACGTAAAAAAGCGCCTCGACCTGATTTTCGGCGAAAAATACGAACTTCAAACGCTGAAACAGGACGGCGAATACATGGTTTCGCTCCAATTTCCGGTATTTCAGAAAAAAGATCAACTATAATGCAGAAAATCAACTGTATCATTATCGACGACGAGCCCATTGCGCGCCAGTACCTGGGCGATTATGTGGCCCGAATGCCGCAACTACAACTGCTTGCTACCTTTAGTCGAGCCGTAGATGCCTACGGAATGATTGAATCCGGCGAAACTGATTTGGTTTTTCTCGACATCCAGATGCCCGGCCTCACCGGAATTGAATTTATGCGCACGCTGCAAAAGAAACCAGCCATTGTGCTCACCACCGCTTATTCGGAGTATGCCCTTGAAGGCTACGAGCTGGATGTGATGGATTACCTGCTGAAACCCATATCGTTTGAGCGCTTTGCCCGTTCGGTGGCCAAAGTAATCAGCCGCCAGACAAGTTCTCCAGAAAAGAAAGAAAATTCGGTTACCGAACTGATGAATTTACCTGCCGCGCCGCGCGACTTTATTTTTGTCAAATCGGGCTACAAATCGGTGAAGGTGAACATCGCCGACATTCTGTACGTCGAAGGCATGAAAGAATATGTTGTAATTTACACGAAAACAAAAAAATACACCAAGCTCGACCGCATGAAAAACATCGAAACCCAGTTGAACGACCAGGGTTTTGTACGCATTCACAAATCGTACATCGTTTCAGTCAGAAACATCGATGCTGTTTTTGGGAACACCGTTGAAATCAATGGCATTCAGCTACCGATTGGTCGCAGTTTTAAAGAGGAGCTGAACAACCTGCTGGGAATAAGTGAATAACTCCATTTCCTGACTATATTTCTATTAGAAACGGATCCTCTCCAATTCTGGCATTTTTGTCCAGGGCGTTAATCCGGAAGACATCTTCGTCTGCCAACTCAAAATCGAAAATGTCGGCATTGCTGATAATTCGCTCGGGAGTAACCGATTTGGGAATGGTCACTACTCCTTTCTGGATGTCCCAGCGCAAAACCACCTGAACCTCCGATTTCCCGTATTTTTCGGCCAATTCCTGGAGCAATGGAATTTCATTCACCCGTCCTTTCATGATTGGTCGCCACGCTTCCATCTGGATTTGATTTTCCTTGCAGAATTGAAGTAATTCAGGTTGAACTAACTCTGGATGAAACTCTACCTGGTTCACCATCGGTTTGATACGCGAGTTTTCCATCAGTCGCCTCAGATGCGGAATCATAAAATTGCTGACTCCTATGGCCCGGATCTTCCCTTTTTCGTACAATTTTTCCATTGCCCGCCAGGTTTCGAAAGTTGTTCCCGGCTGCGGCCAGTGAATGAGGTACAAATCGAGGTAATCGGTTTGTAGTTTTTCGAGGCTCGACTCAAACACTTCGATGGTTGAACGGTATCCCTGATCGGTATTCCAGACTTTCGAGGTGAGGAAAATTTCTTCGCGCGGAATACCACATTCGGCAACCACCTGCCCTACCCGATGCTCGTTCTGGTAATAGGTAGCCGTATCGATGCTCCGGTAACCCGCCTGCAAAGCGCATTTCATGGCATTTATAACATCATCGCCCGAACCAGCACGGTGCACGCCCAGCCCAACCCAGGGCATTTCAACGCCATTGTATAGTTTAACTTTTGAATCTTGAATTGAAGTCATATTGGTCAATAATCATCGTCATCATCATCATACTCTTCTTCATCCTCATCCCATTCATCGTCGTCCCATTCCTCTGGTTCATCTTCCGGATCAGGTTCTGGTCCCATTATTTTCGAATATTCATCTTCTTCTTCGTAATCAGCAGCTCTTTTCATGGCAATCAGTTTTATCTGTTTTTAATAATCAATAACCTGCAATTTTTACAATCGGCCAAATATTCCTTTAATGGTTCGGTGAAATTTGTGTACCGACTTCACCGGCGGCGCATACATCATGATACACTTTTTCGAAACTACCGGCAATCCCAACTGATCAATGGTTTGCTGCACTTCGGCCGACCACGCGCCTTGCTGCAACCAAATATTTTTCAGGCCAATTTCGCCAGCTTCGGCCAAAACCGGCGAAACTTTTGCTGGCGGAACCGAAATCCAGACAGCATCGATTTTACCGTTTAAACTGCTCAGGTTCGGCGAACACGTAAGACCGTCAATTTCGTCAGCATCCGGATGAACCGGATAAATTTCGTAACCTTTGGCCTTTAATTCTTTGGCAGCCATATTGCCAAATTTCTTTCCCGAACGCGACATGCCCACAACGGCAATGCGCTTCTGCGATACAAACTGTTCGATTAATGGATTCATGGTTGATTTTTTAGGATATCGTGAAGTTACGGCTTTTCCTAAAATCTCAGAACAAAATAATCAGGATTTCTGGCTGTTGGCGAGTCGTTCCTGAATCTCCCGCAATACTTTTCCTGAAGCCAAAAATAGCGCAGGCTTGCCTGACAGCGGGTTGTTTTGGGTAACAACCACAGTTTGATAAACGTCTTCAATGTGCTGGAAAGTAAGCACTTCTTCGGGCGTTCCTTGGGTGTGAATCCGGCCCTGGTTCACCAAAATCAGCCGGTCGCAATACTCCGAAGCCAGATTCAGGTCGTGTATAACCATCAGCACCGAAAGGCCTGTTTCCTGGTTTAGTTGCTGCAAAACGTTCAGGATGTGAACCTGGTGGGTAATGTCGAGGTGCGAGGTGGGCTCGTCGAGCAAGAGCAGTTCGGGTTGCTGAGTCAGCGCACGCGCAATTCCGGCCAGTTGCTGTTCTCCGCCACTCAATTCCGACATCAGCTGATCTTTGAAGCGCCAGGTGTCGGTCAGTTCCATGTATTTGCGGGCAATCTCAAAATCTTCGTTCGTCTCGAAAAAATTAAACCGGTTGTGGTATGGAATACGCCCCATCAGCACATAATCTTCCACGCTCATATCACCCGCCTCGATAAACTGGCTCACAATAGCAATGTTTTGTGCCCGTTGGCGCAGTGAAAAGGACTTCAGATTCTTTCCTGAAAGTAAAATCTGACCTGATTTCAGCGGAAGAATTCCGGTAATTGCCCTGAAAAGCGTTGTTTTTCCTGATCCGTTTGGCCCGATAATTCCTGCAAACGAGCCTTTCGGAACCTCGAAGTTGATGTCCGACAACTGGAATTTCGAGTATCCACAACTCAGGTTTTGTATGGCGAGAATATTGCTCATCGGCTGCGGTTAATGGAACGGATAGAACGATGGCTGATCATGATCAGGAACGCAATTCCACCGGCAATACCGGTAATTACGCCAATAGGCAGCTCGTTGGGCGAAATAATAGTACGGGCAATTACGTCGGAAACCACCAAAAAAATGGCTCCTGAAAGAAATGAACTGATCAGTAAAATGCGGTAATCGGTACCGAAAAGTAGTCGCATCAGGTGCGGAATAATAAGGCCAACAAAACCGATGACACCGGCCACTGCCACTGACACTCCGGCCAGCAACGAGGCCATCAGAAATAATAGTTTTATAGCTAAATCGGTATTGATACCCAGATGCTTGGCCTTTTCTTCGCCTAAACGCAGGGCATTTAGCGGCTGAACAAACAGGTACGACAAAATCAGCGCACTCACCGACAATATTAAGGTAATGTATATGAGCGACATATCGGGTTCATCGAGCGAGCCCATGATCCAGAAAATAATGCCATGCAGGTTTTCGGAACTGGTCACCGCCATCAGCAACATCATCGACGACGATGCGATGAAACTCACCATCACGCCGGTCAGCAGCATGGTTTGAATGTTCACACGGCCACTTCGGGTGCTGATGATGTACACGACAAAAATGATGAGAAACGCTCCACCAAAACCTGCTGCGGGCAGCACAAACGAACCGATCAGCTGGTGCAGCCC
>DAOPZV010000044.1:22176-23465 GCA_035353575.1 Prolixibacteraceae bacterium
GCAAGGCAGATAGTCCATCGAAGATATTTTCCGCGCATTTCGCTCATCAGGATATTTACGATTTTTGAATTTACTAATTACGATTCAATGTCGGCTAGAAGATTTGGTCGAATTACCCCTAAATCCCCTGAAGGGGACTTCTCCAACTCCCCTTTAGGGGTTGGGGGTAAACAAGGTAAACTTCATTAAACACCATCAACGTTTGGTTTTCTCAGAAAATCCTGCCAAAATTAGTCATTCGGGGTCACTTCGCACCACGTTTCTGCTTTTTTTGGCTGTTCATAACTCAAATCAAAATTCAATTCCTTCGCGACTGTAAATTTGCCGGTCAAACGGATGCTTTACTTTTTGGATGTAGCTCACGTAATCAGCCACGGCGATCAGCCCGTCCGATGCACCGCGACCGGTAAGCACCAGTTCCATATTTTCAGGTTTCTGCGCGATGAATTCAAGCAGTTCATCTTCCTGCAAAACACCATCTCGCACCGAAATCAGTATTTCATCCAAAATCAGTAAATCGAGTTTTTCGGCATGAATAAATCCAGACAGTTGAATCAACCCGTTTTTCACATCTTCGCGACTGCTTTCGCGGGTTACTTTAGGATTAAACGACCAGTGTCCTTCTGTAAAACCAAGGATAGTAGCTCCCAATTTCTTTAGGCTTTGAATTTCGTTGTAGCCATACAATTCGGGCCGTTTGTTGAAATGCACGTAACAAACCTTCAGTCCGTGGCCCAATGCCCGAACCGCCAAACCAACTGCGGCGGTGGTTTTGCCTTTTCCTTCGCCGGTATAAATGTGTATTAATCCGCTCATAAAGTTTCAAGTTTCAGGTTCAAAGTTCCAAGTAAACAGCACTTCTGCTTTTTATTGGTTATTGGATATTGTTTATTCATTATTGGACATTTTCGTTTGCCGATTGTGGCAACGGCGACTGATCACTTATCACTTTCTTTCAACACCCGGTAAACGTACTCCATATCGCAGCTTTTGCGAATGTGGTCAGCCAGCTTGTCGTATTGCTCGCTTTTATAAGCGGCATAGTCAAATTCCTGAAATGCAGTTTCTTTTCCGCAGACTCTCAGGATGGATTGAATAACCTGCACATTGTCAAAAATGCCGTGCAGGTAAGTTCCCCACGTTTTTTCGTTCAGGAAACAGCCGTCGGGTTGACCGGTTGACAATTGAGCCAGCGAACTTCCGCCTTTCAGTGAGGTTTCGCCCATGTGTATTTCGTAACCTTTGCACCAATCCAATTCATTCCTGAAGGTAAATTCGCTTTGCACCGT
>DAOPZV010000045.1:0-16337 GCA_035353575.1 Prolixibacteraceae bacterium
TTTTGAAAAAATAGTGAAAGCCGTTCTTCTTTTATGTTATTCAAACTTCGAAAATCTTTTTATGCAGGCAAAGCTTCTGAAAATTTGTTTAATAGTTTTTGTATTCGTTAGCCTGAATTCGTGTTCGGTTAAAACAATCAAGGATAATCCGCCAAATTTTCAACCATTTTTTGAGGAATATGGCGTTAAAGGCTGCTTTCTGCTATACGACCTGAATAACGATGTTTACCAGATTTATAATTCTACGCGCTGCGAACAAGGATTCTTACCGGCCTCCACTTTTAAAATTCTAAATGCTTTAATTGGTCTTGAAACCGGTGTTATTACCGGCGAAGACATGGTTATTCCTTGGGATGGAGTGACCCGGAGCGTCGACGAATGGAACCGTGACCATACACTAGCTTCTGCCATTCAATATTCTGTAGTACCTTATTTTCAGGAAGTAGCCCGAAGAATTGGCCCCGACCGTATGAAGGAATATGTTGACGATGCCGATTACGGAAAAATGGATATCACGAAAGAAACCATAGACAAATTCTGGCTCTGGGGTAATTCGCGCATTACGCCATGGGAACAAATGAATTTCATACTCCATTTTTACACAAACAAGTTGCCTTTTAGCCAGGAAAACATCGACCTTGTAAAAAAACTGATCGTTCTCAAAAAAACGAACAATTATACCTTCAGCGGAAAAACCGGAATGACCGTTCAGGATGGGAAAAACATCGGTTGGCTGGTTGGATACCTTGAAGAAGGAGGGAGCACCTGGATTTACGTTTGCAACGTTGAATCGGGACTCGATAATACCGAAAAATTTAAAGAAAGCCGCCGCGGTGTCACCGAAGACGTTTTCCACTCAATGGGATTGATGGAAGAATAAAACAGTTCAAAATTCCAGGTTTCAAGTCAGATCGAACTTGGAATTTGGAACATGAAACCTGGAACTTCTTATCGCTTCACTTCAACCAATGCTCCGGAAATAATCTTATTAACAACTTCTTCGTCGAGCAACGTTGTGGTATCGCCAAGATTGGTTGCATCGCCTTCGGCAACCTTCCGAAGAATCCGGCGCATAATTTTCCCTGAACGTGTTTTTGGAAGTCCAGGTACCAATTGAATCAAATCAGGACGGGCGAATGGGCCGATCATATTTGTAACCGCCATTTTAATACTCTTCCTGATGCCCTCTTCTCCACCGGTTGATAGCTCACCGCAAACCACAAATGCGTATATGCCCTGCCCCTTTATTGGGTGCGGATATCCAACCACTGCCGATTCCATAACCAGCGGGTGCGCATTGATTGCATTTTCAATTTCGGCCGTACCTAAGCGGTGCCCCGAAACATTGATCACATCATCAACCCTTCCAAGAATGCGGTAATAACCATCTTCATCACGTTGAACGCCATCTCCGGTGAAGTATAAATTTTTAAATGAAGAAAAATAAGTTTGTCTGAAACGATCATGATCACCCCAAATCGTGCGGGCAATCCCCGGCCAGGGGAACTTGATGCATAAATTGCCTTTCACACTGTTGCCCTGCAATTCCTTGCCTTCAGCATCGACAATTACTGGCTGAATTCCGGGTAAAGGAAGAGTTGCAAACGATGGTTTGGTCGGAATAATTCCAGGAAGGGGACTAATCATTACACCACCGGTTTCCGTCTGCCACCAGGTATCTACGATAGGGCAGTGATTACGGCCAATGTGGTCGTGATACCAGTGCCAGGCTTCCTCGTTGATCGGCTCACCAACCGTTCCCAGAACTTTTAGCGACGACAAATCTTTATTAATCACAAAGTCGTTGCCCATTGCCAGCAGCGAACGGATTGCCGTGGGTGCAGTATAAAACTGATTGACCTTGTACTTGTCAACAATATCCCAAAAACGACCAGCATCGGGCCAGGTTGGAACGCCCTCAAACATCAGTGTTTGTGCTCCGTTTAGCATTGGCCCGTAAACAATGTACGAATGACCTGTAATCCAGCCGATATCGGCCGTACAGAAATATACATCGCCGGCATTATACTGAAAAACGTTCTTAAACGTGTAGGCCGAATATACCATGTACCCGGCAGTAGTATGCACTATTCCCTTAGGTTTTCCGGTCGATCCTGAGGTATATAGAATAAATAAAACATCTTCGGCATCCATTTCTTCGGCTTCGCAAACATCCGATTGCCCCCGAATCGCGTCGTGCCACCAAATATCGCGACCGGCAACCATATTCACTGGCAATTTCGTGCGTTGATACACAATTACTGTTTGTTTCTCCGGGCAATTTTTCAATGCTTCGTCAACAATATCTTTTAAAGGAGTAATTTTCTCACCTCGGAATCCGCCATCGGCTGTTAATACAACTTTTGAACCCGCATCGTTTATGCGGTCGGCAAGTGAAGCTGCCGAGAATCCGGCGAACACCACCGAATGAATGGCACCAATACGTGCACAAGCCAGCATGGCAATAGTCAGTTCTGGTATCATTGGCATATAAATGGCAACCCGATCGCCCTTCCGAACCCCGATTTTTCGCAGGGTATTCGCAAAGCGATTTACTTCAGAGAAGAGCTCATTATAGGTCAACGAACGTCCGGCCTCCTCCGGATTATTGGGTTCCCAGATAATAGCAGGCTGAGTACCAATTGTGTATAAATTTTTCTCGAAAATATTCTCAGTAATATTCAGTTTAGCTCCTGAAAACCATTTTATTGAAGGGCCTTCAAACTCCCAATCCAAAACTTTATCACAACGCCTGCGCCAATAAAAACTTTCTGCTGCTTCGTTCCAAAATGCTTCCGGGCTGGCCAGACTTTTTTGATACTCGTGAATGTAACCTCCTAAACTGTGAATTTTTGGTACCATTACTTATTTAATTAGGGTTATTTAAGATTTTCCGAACTGAATTATCCTTAAAACAAGCAAAGCATATTTTGGTTGAGAAACAATGAATTGAAATTCGCTTAACTTGTGAAGGCACTAAAAACCGGATTTAAAATGATTGAAAAACAGGATAGTTAAATCAAGTGAAGAAGTGAGTAAAAGATCAAAAAGAAGCAATTATCTAAATGGCGTCTTTTTTTTCATATTTACTTGTAATTTTGAGCCGCTTTACAAGTTGATTTATGAACAAGAACAGAATGACAAAATTGCCGGTATTGTATAACAGAATTAGCAAAAGTATTGAACAGGAAAATACCTATAAAGTTGATGGATTGTCATTCTTATACGGCACCAAGCTGGGGAAAGCGCTCACAGGTTCTGTAATTAATAAACGCATCGTTTCAACCCTATACGGGCAATTGGTCAAAAGCAAAAACAGCATCAAACAGATTCCAAAATTCATTGAACATTATGCAATAAATACAGACGAAATTAAACGACCAATTGATTCGTTCAAAAGCTTTAACGACTTTTTTATCAGGGAATTAAAGGAAGGCGCCCGACCTATTGACACGAATGAAAATCATTTGATTTCTCCGGCCGATTCCCGTCTGTTTGCATTTGATCTTTCGAAAAGCAAGAGCCTGCCGGTTAAAGGTTACTGGTACAATCTGAATGGACTGATCAAAAATAAAAAACTGGTGAACGAATATGCCGATGGGTGGTGCTTTATCTACCGCCTTGCGCCATCAGACTATCACCGTTACTGTTATGTCGATGATGGTCAACAGGAAAAAGTAAAACGCCTGCGCGGAGTACTTCATTCTGTTCATCCGATTGCACTTTCAGTAACTAAATCACTCATTTCCAAAAACTACCGTGAATTAACCATCATGCACACCAACAGTTTTGGCGACGTGCTGCAACTCGAAGTTGGTGCTCTGCTTGTCGGAAAAATTATCCAACATCATAAACAACCCTATTCCTTTGTAAGAGGGGAAGAAAAGGGCTATTTCGAGTTTGGCGGCTCCACCATCATCCAGCTATTCAAAAAAGGAACAATTCAAATCGATAGCGATATTGTTGAATATTCAGAAAAAGGAATCGAAACCTTGGTCAGACTTGGTGAAAAAGTAGGCGAAAAAATTTAATCACAAACGATTCCTATTTCCCCGAGAAATCAACGATTGCTCTCAAAATTATTTCTTCTGAAGCTCTATCTGGATTATTTTTTCTGAATACAATACAAGCCTTTATCGGTACGTATTAAAATCTGGTTGCGCAGAATAGCTGGCGTAGCAAAAACTTCTCCCGGGAGTTTATTTTCTGCGACAATCTCCAGATTACGTCCTTCTTTAAGTATTGTTGCTTCACCTTTCCCTGAAATAAAATAAACCAATCCGCTGGCATAAACCGGAGAGGCGTAATGTTTGTTCTTCATCTTTTTCGTATAAACAACATCGCCTGTTTTCGCGTCGAGACAAAGCAAGTTATTTTGGGTATCAACCATATAAATCAGCCCATTTTTTAGTAGCGGCGTTAGTAACTGCAAAACTGGTAATTTTCGCTTCCATACAACATTCGACTTCGCTATATCTCCTGCCCCATCAGGATTAACAGCAATCAACTCTGTATATTTTTCGCCTTCGGGCGAATTAACAAATCCGGGGATAAAATACACCAGACCATTCTCATAAACGGGCATGGCAATTGTTGAATCGGTGCCCTGAATCACATGCCAAACCTCTTTCCCCGTTTCAGGATCGAGCGCCTGACAAATCGCCGAACCATTGGATATCAAAAGGTCTTTGCCTTTCACATTCACAATCGGCGGTGTGATGTATGCTTTTTTCCCAATTGGAGCAAGTGGCTCGTAAACCTTTGCCGGGCGTTCGGCTTTCCATACTGTTTTTCCGGTCGTTTTATCCAACGCCACAATATACTGTACGTCGTTCCCCTCAAGATGTAAAATCAGCAGATTCTTATAAATAATTGGAGAAGACCCAGGACCTTGCACATGGTTGCAATTCATATCACTTCGTTTCCAGATAATCTTCCCATCCGATGTGCTTAAACAAGCTGTTCCAAAGGTACCGAAATGAAGGTACACAAATCCTTTCTCTATACAAGCTGTAGGGGTGGCATAAGTGTTTATGGAATGTTTTCCCTGAACAGAATCGGGTGTAAAAAGCAGAATATTGAAAAGTACTTTTCCTGAATTGAAATCGAGGCAAACACCATTCATTTTTTTACCGTCATCACTGGCTGTAGTCAGCCAAATCTGGTTATCGAGCACAACGGGCGACGACCATCCTTTCCCTTCCAGGTCAGTCTTCCAGCGAATATTATTGGTTTCACTCCACTGTGTTGGTGGATTGGCTGATTCGGAAACCGCATTCAGGCTAGTTCCCCTGAAATGAGTCCAGTTTTGATCCTGGGCAAAAAGCGCTGATTGGACCCAAAGGCCAGCCATCGCCGACAATAAAATGATTTTGAACTTCAATCGGTACATTAGTTTGATTTTAGGTTTTTGAGGTTACCTTCAAACGTAAAATTTAAATCGCGAATACCCTAGTTTTTTTGGTTAATAATTTCAAACAGATCGCCTCGGGTTGCCACAATGTAATCGGGTCCGGGCATCAATAGCTTTTTAAAAGCAGCGTAGCAGCGTTCGCCGTGTCCGGCTTGTATTATAATAAAATCAGAAAAGTTTTAGTTTTCATAGGTTTAGCTTAGGTTAGTTTCTTCAAAAATAGGATTTCTGAGTATCTTTGATGTTACCTGAATAGATTTTCTGGAAAACAGAGCATAAACTCAAATGCCATGGGAAAAACTGCAATTGTGATTGGTGCCACCGGACTGGTTGGCGAAGAGCTGGTTAATCAACTAATGGGTAGTGAAAAATTTGAAAGTATTAAAATCTTTGCGCGAAAGAGTTCCGGCTTCAAACATCAAAAAATTGAAGAACATATAATCAATTTTGACGAGCCAACAGATTGGACTTCAATGGTTATTGGCGACATACTATTCTCGACACTTGGAACAACAATTAAAACCGCGAAAACGAAGGAGAATCAATATCGCGTGGACTTTACATACCAATACGAATTTGCAAAGGCAGCCATGCAAAACGGAGTATCAACCTTTGTTTTGATTTCGTCGCTTGGTGCAAATCCGAACTCGTCGGTTTTTTATTCGCGAATGAAAGGCGAACTGGATGAAGCTATTGCCAAACTTCCTTTCAAAAAAACAGTGATTCTCCGGCCATCGATACTCGACGGTAACCGCAAAGAAAAGCGCCCTGCCGAAAAGATAAGCCTCGCTATAATGCGCCATCTTACTAAATTTATTCTGAAAAAATACCGCCCGATGCCAGTTGATGTACTTGCTTCGCGAATGATTCAGGAATCGCTCGACTCAACAAGCGGAATCAACGTGATTGAGGGGATCGATATCTTTTAGAGAAAATCTACTCAACCAAATCCGGTTTCGTTGGTTTAGATTCAAAACAATAAATTTAGATTTACATGTACACCGGATTTTTACATCTTCATGATACCCTACGTTGGCTACTTTTACTGAGCCTTCTCACAACACTGGTAAAATACCTGATTGGCTGGCTTGGAAATCGGCATTGGAAAAAGACAGATAACCTGATGGGAATTGTTTTTACATCGCTAATGGACATTCAACTTCTGACTGGTTTGGTTTTGTACTTCTTTTTAAGTCCTATAACTAAAATGGCCCTCAGCGATTTTGGAGCTGCTATGAAAGATGCTGATTTACGTTTTTATGCAGTTGAACACATAACGATGATGACTATTGCCGTGGTTTTAGTGCATATCGGGCGGGCAAAGTCGAAAAAAGCTACATCAGACCGGGGAAAATTTAAAACTGCAACTATTTTTTACGGTATAGCATTGCTGGTTATTCTTGCGGCTATCCCGTGGGGCAGATTATAGTTTTTACTTTTTTGACAAAATCGTTTCGCCGCTATTTTTATAAGTAGCGGCGATTTTTTTTCGCTTTACCTGAACCTTTTGTTTTTCAGGTGTACTGAATAGAAAACAACAATGATCTTTCAGAAAAAGCAATACATCCGGTTGATCCTCATCGTCAGTTTGTTAATTTTGGGATTTATATTGATGAGTGGTGGCGGATCAGATAATCCGAAGGTTTTCAACGAAGAAATATTTAGCTTCAGGCGAATAACCCTGGCTCCCATTCTGATTGTTGGATCGTACATTGCATTGATTTGGTTAATTCTCAAAAAACCGGCACCTTGATATTCGGTAGAAAAAATAAAATATATAGCGACAATGAACTGATGCAGCAAATTGCAATTGGCAACCAGCCTGCTTTCGCCGAGCTGTATCAACGGTACAAAGACCGAATGTTCTATTATTTTTATCGAATGCTGGGGAATTCTTCTGAACAAGCGAGCGATTTTCTTCAGGAGCTATTCATGAAACTAATTGAAAAACCGGAAAGTTACAATCCGAAATACCCGTTTCAAACCTGGTTTTACTCGATCGCAAACAATATGTGCAAAAACGAGTACCGCCGCCGGGAAATCAGGCAGGAATACAGCTCAATTCTTCCATTAGAACCGCAACTCGATTTTATCGACGACAAATCAATTGAACCCGAGCAGATAATAGAAAAAATCTTCGATACTCTCGACGAGCTTGGAACCGAGCACCGCTCAGCTTTTTTACTCCGGTACCGCGAAGGTTTTTCGATAAAGGATGTGGCGGAAATCCTCGGGTTACCTGAAGGAACGGTAAAATCGCGGCTGTTTTATGCGAAGAAAACGCTGGCTGAGAAATTGAGTTATTTAAAAGACGAAATTGAATTTTAACAACGAATACCATGGCTAAAAAAAATTCAGACCAAATGTTTGCCCAATTGCTCCGAAATGACAGTGTTGGAAAACCAGACCGGACGATTGAAGACCGATTGATGTATTCGTATATACTAAAATCCGGAAGATCGAAAGTCAGGCAAAATTCGTTTGCTTCGTTCTTCGGCTGGATATTTTCGGGCCAGGGCCTCGGCTTGAAGATTGCAACCATTTCGCTGGTTGTGTTCTTCTCGGTTATCAATACTCAAAACTTCTTCGAGTCCGGCAAAATTAGTGCAAGCGACTCCATTTACAGTCAGCGTACTTTAGTTGCCGATAGCGCACATTTCATTCAACTGGTCGATTCGCTGCGGGTTGACAGCCTGAATTAAAAAAAAAACAGTCGTCGGATAAAGAAAATCTTTTCCCGACGACCGCTTTCAGTATTTATTCTGCAGAAGTTATCCTACTTAAATAACTCTTTATTTGGTTGAGCACCCATTGTAAATTCGAGGGTTCCGCCATCCATAATTTCCATGTGAGTAATATAACTGCGGTCAAGTTTCTGACCGTTCAATTTTACTTCCTGAATGTATTTATTTTCTTTTGAAGCCTGTGGCGCTTTCATCGTGAAAAATTTGCCCGGAGCAACCTCAACTTTAGCTTCCTGAACAATCGGTGAACCAAACTGGTATTGCAACTCCGACGGATTTACCGGATAAATTCCCATCGCGCTGAAAACGTACCATGCCGACATTTGTCCGCAGTCTTCGTTTCCACATAAACCATCGGGTTTGGTAGTGTACATTTCGGTCTGAATCTGGCGATTCAACTCTTGTGTGCGCCATGCGCGACCAGCATAATTAAAAAGGAAAGTTGTGTGATGACCTGGCTCGTTCCCATGAGCGTAACTTCCGATCAAACCTGAAATATCGGGTGAAGCATTTTCACCTTTTACACCTTCGGCGGAGAACAATCCTTCCAGTTTATTGGCAAAGGGTTCTTTCCCGCCAAGTAACTCAATCAGTCCATTCACATCCTGCGGAGCAAGCCACAAATACTGCCATGCATTGCCTTCGGTGTAGTCGCTTCCTTCGTGTTTAGAGTAAACCGGGTCAAATGGAGATGTCCATTTACCGTTGCTCAGTTTGCCGCGCATAAAACCAGTTTCTTTATCAAAATAATTGCGGTAATTGAGTGCTCGTTTAGCGAAATAAGCGGCATCTTCGGTCTTACCCAATTTTTGAGCAACTGCAGCAACAGCCCAGTCGTCCACGCAAACTTCTTCGGCTTTGGCCACTGATTGCTGAATTTTATCGGCCGGAATATACCCCAGTTTGTCGTGGAAACCCATACCGTCACGATCAGCCATCGAGGTAGCTTTCATCGCTTCATAAGCAAGCTGAACATCAAAATCGCCGATGCCTTTCAGCACAGCTTCAGCAATTACCGAAATCGAATGGTTTGCCACCATACACCAGGTTTCGTTGCCCTCAAGCTCCCAAACGGGCAGTACACCGGTCTGCTTGTAGTGATCGAGCATGGTTTTCACCATGTCGTTCACACGGGCTTGCTGCGTTAACGTAAACAGCGGATGCAGTGCGCGATATGTATCCCACAATGAGAAAACGGTGTAGCGGTTATAACCTGCAGCTTTCTGCGTTTCGCCATTCACGCCTTTAAATTCGCCGTTGGCATCAGAGAACAAAGCAGGCGCAACCATGGTGTGGTATAGCGATGTATAGAAAATTGTTTTCTGATCTTTGTCGTTCGACTGAATGCGAATTTTACTCAGTTCTTTTTCCCAGGCATCCGAAGCAGCTTTGGCTGTAGCTTCAAAATCCCATCCGGCCAGCGACCCATCAAGGTTTGCAATAGCATTCTCGACACTCACTGAAGAAAGTCCAACTTTGGCCAACACTTGTTTTTCTCCAAAACTGAAAACTCCCACAGTACCGGCATCTCCGCCGACATTCTCAATAACTGATTTAGTGATTGGCGCAGAGAAACGGACCGCAAAGAATACATGCTGATCTTTGGCCCAGCCGTTTGACAGACGAACTCCGGTAACCGTTTTATCGTCAACTACTTTCAGTGAAGTTTGGTACGGTTTGTCCCAGTTGATGGCGAAACCCAGATTGATAATCAGATTCTTTTCGCCAGTTTCAGGAAACGAATAACGGTGTAATCCAGCACGTTCAGTGACTGTAAATTCAGCTTTCACACCATTATTTTTCAGGGTCACCGCATAATAGCCTGGTTTTGCACTTTCTTCGGCATGGCTGTATTTACCCGAATAGCGTTTTACAAAATCGGCATTCTTTTCGTCTTTCTGGAAAGCAACGTCTGAAGTTACCGGCAGAAAAGAAATATCAGCCAAATCGCCAATTCCCGTACCGCTTAGGTGCAAATGGCTGAATCCGGCAACAATGCTGTCGGAATAATGATAACCCGAGCACCAGTCCCAGCCTTGAGTTCCATTATCGGGACTCAATTGAATCTGGCCAAATGGGAATGCAGCTCCAGGATAAGTATGTCCGTGAAAGCCCGTGCCGATAAACGGATCGACAAAATCGGTTAAACGCTCGGTAGGAGCCTGTTTTGTTGTAGGTCCGGAACAGGCAGTCCAAAGTAACATCGCTCCGGAAATAATTGAAAAAAATCTCTTCATTGGTTGGTTTTTGAATTCAGTTTGGCAAATGTAATCAAAAACCTCAACCTCCACTTAAGCAAATTTATACGTTCTATCGGCAACCGATAAAGAATCATTTTCTGTATCAACCAAAATCATTGTGCGATATCCCGCATTTCGCAAATTATTTGCATCAACACTCAAGTATTGAAAAATCTAATTCAAAAACAGCAACATTTTTTGTACCTTTTCGGAGTAAAACTCATTTTCTGCCAAACGCTTTTTAAAACTATTGCCATGAAGATTACATTTACCATTCATTACCAAACCATTCCGGGGCAAGAAATATATCTGTGCGGTTCGTCCAAATTATTGGGGCAATGGGATGCAGGCAAAGCTCAAAAAATGGCTTACCGCGAAGGTGGCTTCTGGACTATTTCGTTGGAAACTACCAACACCAAACGCCGGGTAGATTATAAATATTTGATGAAAGCGGAATCGGGTTATTCGGTTTGGGAGTGGGGAGAGAATCATTTTATCGATTTCGACGGGAAAGAACTTGATGAAATTATAGTGAGCGACATTTGGCGCAATCCGCCTGAAGAAGAAAAAGTATTATATACTTCGTCGTTCCGAAATGTGATTATGTGCCCGGGTGAGAATAAAAGACCGGTTTCGAAAACCAAAAGCGAAACGGTTTTGCAATTCAAAATAGAAGTTCCGAGAATTACTTCCGGATACAAAATTTGCGTTATAGGCAACCAGCCTCAATTGGGTAAATGGGACCGTGAAAAAGCGCTTTTACTGAATTGCGGCAACGATTTTCCGGTCTGGTCGGGGCAACTCGACACTTCCAGGCTCAAACTTCCACTTGAGTATAAATACGGGATCTGGGATTTGGCAAAAGAAGAAGTTGTTACTATTGAAGAAGGCGACAACCGTATTCTGGAATCAATTCCTTCAACCGAAAAATCATTTCTTTTCGTGAAATCAGATTCATCATTTCGCTTTCCACTCGGGTTGTGGAAAGGCGCTGGCGTGAGTGTTCCTGTTTTTTCGCTGCGAAGTGAGAATAGCTTTGGGGTAGGCGAATTCAATGATTTATTCGATTTTATCGACTGGGCAAAACAAGCAGGGATGAAAATGATCCAGATTCTTCCGGTGAATGAAACGATTGCTTCGCATAATTGGCTCGACTCTTACCCCTACAAGTCAATTTCAGTTATGGCATTGCATCCGCTCTACCTCAATATTGAAAACATCGGTCCGCTGGAAGATGCCAGGCAAATGGCTGAGTTTACCAAACTTCAGAAAAAGCTAAACCAGGAAATACAAGTTAATTATCCTGAAGTACTCGAACACAAATCGCGCTACTACAAACTGATTTTCGATCAGGATGGAGAGAAACTGTTCAAAACAAAAGAATTCAAACTTTTTTTTGAATCAAATAAAGAATGGCTGGTTCCTTATGCAGCATTTGTTTACCTGCGCGATAAACTGAAATCACCTGATTTCCGAACCTGGGGTGAATACGCGGTATTTAATGCCGATAAAATCGAAAAACTATGTTCGCCAACTTCGCCCGCCTGGATTGACATTTCCGTACATTACTTTATTCAATACCATCTCGACAAACAGCTAAAAGAAGTGGCCAGTTATGCCAGAAAGAATGGAATTATCCTGAAAGGAGACATCCCGATTGGAATTAGCCCTAATAGCGTGGAAGCATGGACCGAACCACATTTATTTAATCTGGCCGGGCAAGCAGGCGCCCCACCCGATGACTTTGCTGTAAAAGGTCAGAACTGGGGTTTTCCAACTTACAACTGGGACGAAATGGCCAAAGATGGCTACCAATGGTGGATCAAGCGCATGAAAAAGATGGCAGATTATTTCGACACATACCGAATCGATCATATCCTTGGATTTTTCCGAATTTGGGAAGTTCCATCGGATGCTGTTGAAGCCCTGCTGGGACATTTCAATCCTGCATTGCCACTATCGGCAAAAGAAATTGGACAATACGGCTTGTATTTCAACCACGAACGTTTTGCCAAACCATATATTCGTCATCATCTGCTTGAACCGCTCTTTGGAGATTCAACCCAGGAAGTTATTCTGAAATTTTTAGACGATTTGGGGCATTGGCATTTCAAACTAAAAAATGAATTTGACACTCAGAAAAAAATCAACCAATATTTTCTTAAAGGCATAGAGGAAGAAGAGTTGGACGAACAGAGCCGTAAAATTCGCGACGGCTTATTTGAACTGGCTGCGAATGTCTTATTTGTCTCAACCGGTGACGACCAGTGGCACCCACGTATTTCGATGCAAAAAACCAGCTCGTATGCCGAACTCGATGATTGGACTAAAGAACAACTGAACTCTCTTTACAACGACTATTTCTATAACCGACACGAAAATTTCTGGTACCAAAAGGGAATGGAAAAGCTTCCGGGTATCGTATCGGTTGGTAATATGCTGGTTTGTGGCGAAGATCTCGGAATGATTCCTGACTCTGTACCCAAAGCCATGAAAGAACTGGGCATATTGAGTCTCGAAATTCAAAGGATGCCCAAAAACCCCAAGATAAAATTTGCTCACCCGGCAGATGCGCCGTATCTGTCAGTTTGCACAACCTCAACGCACGATATGTCAACCATTCGTGGCTGGTGGGAAGAAGACCGGGAGAAAACACAATTGTTTTACAACGAGGAATTGGGAAATTATGGGCAGGCGCCATTTTATGCCGAGCCATGGGTTTGTCAGCAAATTATTACCCAGCACCTTTATTCTCCGGCCATGTGGGTAACTATCCCTATCCAGGATCTGATTGCCATCGACAGTAATTTCAGGTGGGAAAAAACTCAGGCCGAACAAATCAACTATCCGGCCGACGTGCGTCACAAATGGCGTTTCCGGATGAAACAAAGCATTGAAGAATTGCAAAAAGCGGAGAAATTCAATACGCTTCTGAAAGATTTAATTCAGGCTTCGGGACGAAATTCGGATTATTGAAAGCTGAAAATAAAAAAGGAGAACAAATTGTTCTCCTTTTCGTGGGCGGTGAGGGATTCGAACCCCCGACCCTCTGGGTGTAAACCAGATGCTCTGAACCAGCTGAGCTAACCGCCCTTTTTGCTTATTTGAACGCGCTTTGTTTTTCAAAAGCGATGCAAAGATATACCCATTTTTTAAACTTGCAAGCGTTTCGATTAAAAAAATGCTACAAAATTTCAGCGACCACAAAAGTACTTCCTCCAACGAAAACAAGATCGTCTTTTCCAGCACTGGCAAGGGCTGCAGAAAGTGCCTGACGAACAGTTGAGTAACAATTTCCATACAATCCAAAAGGTTCAGCCTTTGCTTTTAGCTCTTCAGGTTCGGTTGCCCGGGGTAAAGACGCTTTTGTGAAATAATATTTTGCATTGGCAGGCAACAACGACAAAACTTTGGTTTGATCTTTATCGTTTACCATGCCAATAATCATGTGCAACTGCTTCCAGGCAGTCTGATTTATTTGTTCAACGACCAGACGGATTCCCGCCGGATTATGGCCTGTGTCGCAAACTGTGAGCGGATTATTGCCAATTATCTGCCAGCGCCCAAGCAATCCAGTGTTCCCAATTGTATTTAATAAACCTTTCCGGATAAATTCCTCGGTCAGATTCCATCCCTTTTCATTCAAAACATCGATCGTTTTTAAAACTGTCGGAACGTTGTACCGTTGATATATACCAAGCAAATCCAATTTCAAGCCGGAATAAAATAGCAGGCCATTTTTCTGAATATTCAGGCTTTGTTTCCCATCAATAGTTCTCATCGAATAGTCGGTATGATATTCCTGATCGGCAAACCAAAGCCGCGTTTGCACCTTTTCAGCAAAAGATTTGAATACTGGCGCAGTTTCCGGAGTAGTTTCGCCAATAACAACCGGGACCTCTTTTTTTATAATTCCAGCCTTTTCTGCAGCAATAAGAGGCAACGTATCGCCCAGCAACGCCATATGATCAAAACTAATGTTGGTAATTACTGAAACCTCCGGAGTTATAATATTTGTCGAATCAAGTCGACCACCAAGTCCAACTTCAACCACGGCCACATCTACTTTTTCACTTCTGAAATAATCGAAAGCCATTGAAACAGTGAGTTCAAAAAACGACGGTTCCACTTGTTCCAACTTATTTTTTTCAAGGTATTTTTCGACAAACCCAACAACAGCATCTTCAGAAATCATCTTCCCGTCAATTCTTATCCGTTCTCTGAAATCTTTCAAATGCGGTGATGTGTAGAGGCCCGTTTTGTAACCAGCTTCCTGCAAAACAGAGGCAAGCATATGCGAAACCGATCCTTTCCCGTTGGTTCCGGCAACATGAATTGTTCTAAACGACTGGTGCGGATGATCAAACATTTTGTCGAGCCGAAACGTATTTTCGAGGCTATCTTTGTACGCAGCTGGCCCAGTGCGCTGAAACATAGGCAACTGGCTATATAGAAAATCTAAAACTTCGGAATATAACATCATGGCCGAATAAACTTATGAACACTGTTTCGTGTAAAAATTGTGCCTGCAAAATTGACAATTAAAAACCTGAATCGGGCGCTTTCGACTGTTATTTTTCTAAATTTAGGCAAACCTTAAAGACGAACGCAGATGGCTAAGAAAAAACTGACTAAGATCTTCGTACTTGACACCAATGTTATTTTGCACGACCATACGAGCATATATCAATTTCAGGATAATGATATTGTAATTCCGATTACTGTTCTTGAAGAACTCGATAAGTTCAAGAGAGGAAACGATCCGATCAACTTTCAGGCACGCGAATTTGTGCGCGAACTTGACGAAATTGTTGGAGATCAACTATTCAATGGCGGCATAAAACTTGGAGCAGACAAAGGCAAACTTATTATTGAACCCGGGAAGCCTATTCCAGAAGAAATGAAGCATTCTTTCAAAGAAGATATTCCCGACCACCGCATATTGGCGATTGCCATGTACATCGGGCAAAAGTATCCCGACCGTCCAACCATTCTTGTTTCGAAAGACATCAATCTGAGGATGAAAGCCAAATCGCTCAAGATTCAGGCTGAAGATTACTACAACGATAAGGTCAAAGACATTCAGCATATCAACAAAAGTGTAACCGAACTCACAAATTTCGACGACGGGCTTATCGAGAAACTATACAACGAAGGCACACTTCCTGTTGAATCAATGAACCTGGAGCAATCGCCAGAGATAAACGAATACTTTATCATCAAATCGCCCAAGGCAAGTGTATTGGGACGGTACGACGGTGGCCTGAAAAAAATGGCGCGGGTGGAAAAGAAAACTGCTTATGGCATAAAACCGCGAAATGCAGAGCAAACATTCAGCCTCGATGCACTTTTCAATCCCGAAATTAAATTGGTTGCACTTACCGGGAAAGCCGGAACAGGTAAAACTTTGCTCGCCCTTGCCGCTGCTTTGGAGCAACACAAAAATTTCGGACAGATTTTGCTGGCGCGCCCGATTGTAGCTTTAAGCAACCGTGATTTAGGTTATCTGCCGGGCGATGCGCAGGAAAAAATCAATCCTTACATGCAACCGTTGTTTGATAATCTGGCCGTGATCAAGCACAATTATAATCCCAGAAGCATGGAATACCAGAAAATTGAGGAACTGTTGAAAGACGAACGACTGATAATTACCCCACTGGCATATATTCGCGGACGAAGCTTGTCGAATTCGTATTTCATTATCGACGAAGCTCAAAACCTCACTCCGCTCGAAATAAAAACCATCATTACCCGCGCGGGAGAAGGCACAAAACTGGTTTTCACCGGCGACCTTCAGCAAATCGACTCGCCCTATCTGGACATGAAATCAAACGGATTGGCTTATATGACCGAAAAAATGAAAGACCATGAGATTTTCGCCCATGTCAACCTGATTAAAGGCGAACGTAGCTACCTGGCAGAACTGGCCAGCGATTTGCT
>DAOPZV010000045.1:16437-22933 GCA_035353575.1 Prolixibacteraceae bacterium
TTCTTATTTTTGCGGCCTGATTATCAGACGATGGGAAAGACTTTAATGGAATATTCAGGCAAAAAAGCTTCGTTCTACACGCTCGGCTGCAAACTTAATTTCTCGGAAACATCGAGTATTGCCCGCCGCTTTGAGGAATTGGGATTTGAACGAGTTGAATTCACCGAAAATGCTGACACCGTGGTGATCAACTCCTGTTCAGTCACTGCCGAAGGAGACAAAAAAACACGAAATATTATCCGGCAGGCCGTTCGGAAGAATCCGGGAGCACTGATAATTGTGACCGGATGCTATGCTCAGCTGCAGCCCGAGACAATTCAGAAAATTGATGGTGTTGATTTGATCATAGGTTCTTCGGAAAAACAAAACATTACCGACTACCTCGGCAACCTCAGCAAAAAGGAACAGACAGAAATACATATTCACAAGCCAAAAGAAATCCGCAATTATTTCCATGCCTATTCTTATGGCGACCGCACGCGCAGCTTCCTGAAAGTTCAGGATGGATGCGACTATTATTGTACCTATTGCACTATTCCATTTGCCCGTGGCCGAAGCCGCAACGACAGCATTGCCAACACGGTTGCTGAAGCACGCGAAATTGTTGCCAAAGGAACCCGCGAAATAATTCTAACCGGCGTAAACATAGGCGATTTTGGCAAATCGACGGGCGAAGAATTTATCGATCTTTTGCGCGAACTCGACAAAATTGAAGAGCTCCATCGCATCCGCATTTCATCAGTAGAGCCCAACCTGCTGACCGATGAGATCATTGAATTTGCAGCGCAATCAGAACGAATCATGCCCCACTTTCATCTGCCACTTCAATCAGGTTCAAATGAAGTGCTGGCTTTGATGAAACGCAAATACAAACGCGAGGTGTTCGAAAGCCGGGTAGCAAAAATCAAGAAAGAACTTCCACATGCGTTCATCGGTGTAGATGTTATCGCCGGAACAAATGGAGAAACCGACGATTTCTTCCGCGATTCGTACCGTTTTATTGCAGATCTGGAAGTTTCGCAGCTGCATGCATTCCCTTATTCCGAGCGCCCCGGAACCAAAGCGCTTGAAATTGTGCCCGTTGTTCCGGTTGATGAACGAAAACACAGAACTCAGCGGCTTATTACACTTTCTGACAGAAAAACTGAGTACTTTTACAAGCAACATATTGGAACTGTACGCGAAGTTCTTTTCGAAGAACAAAAAGATAAAAAGTCCATCTTAGGATTTACCGACAATTACATTCGTGTAGAAACTAATTTTCAGGAGGGAATGGAAAACCAAATTATAAAAGTAAAGCTTGAAAATATTCTGCCTGACGGACACGTTCTGGGAAGTGTGATAGAAGCTCCCTTCGACAAGCTCAGGGAGCGGAACGCCGAATAATTGTTTCTGATAAAATACATTCAGCTTATAATTCATCATTCATAACTTACAAATAGCATCATGAATCTCGAAATACTTTGCAAACAGGTACAGGAGTTGGCCCGCGAAGTTGGTCAATTCATTAATGGCGAAAGACAAAAATTTACTTCGGAAGATATAGTACATAAAGGCAAAGCCGACATGGTAACTTATGTTGATAAAACATCAGAAGCCCGAATCGTGGCCAAACTGCGAGAAATACTTCCCGGATCCGGATTCATCGCAGAGGAAGGAACAGCCAAAGATAATGGTGAAAAATATCGTTGGGTAATCGATCCACTTGATGGTACCACCAATTACATCCACGGAATTTCACCTTTCTGCGTTAGCATTGCACTAATGGAAGATCAGGAAATCATACTCGGAGTGGTTTATGAAATCAGTCTCGACGAAATGTTTTACGCCTGGAAGGGAAGCAAAGCCTATCTGAATGGACGCGAGATCCAGGTTTCGAAAGCGCCAACCACAGCTGATTCGTTGATCGCTACCGGATTCCCGTATTACGACTTTTCGAAGCTGGACAAATACATGGAAGCCATGAATTATTTCATGCGCAATTCGCACGGCATACGCCGGTTGGGCTCAGCTGCAGCCGACATGGCTTATGTGGCAGCCGGTCGGTTCGAAGGATTTTACGAACACGCACTTCACTCCTGGGACGTTGCCGCGGGAATCATCATTTTAAAACAGGCAGGCGGAAAGGTTTGCGATTTCAATGGCGGAGAAAACTATTTGTTTGGTGGAGAAATGATCGCTTGCAATGCTAATTATTTTGACGAATTTTATAGTATTGTTCATAAGTATCTGGCGTAATTCAGAATTTATATGTCACCACGGGTAGCCATTATCATTCTCAACTGGAACGGGGCGAAGCTGTTACAGCAGTTTCTGCCTTCAGTAATCGCATTCAGTTTGGGCGAGAATATTCGCATCATAGTGGCCGACAATGGTTCAACCGATAACTCACTTCAATTACTTCAGAATGAATTTCCTCAGGTTGAAATTCTCGACCTGAAACAAAACTATGGCTTTGCCCGAGGATATAATGAGGCACTTAGGCTGATTGATTCTGATTATTACGTTGTTCTGAACTCTGACGTGGAAGTAACTGAAAACTGGCTTGATGAACCGATTCGCCTGATGGAAAGTGATTCTTCAATTGCCGCTGTTCAGCCTAAAATACTTAGCTACCTCCAGAAAACGCATTTTGAGTATGCCGGTGCAGCGGGCGGATTCATCGATCGGTTTGGCTACCCGTTTTGTCGTGGGCGCATTTTCAATGAAATTGAGAAAGATTGCGGGCAATACGATAGCCAATCAGACATATTTTGGGCGACCGGTGCCTGTATGTTTATTCGGAGTAAATTATTTCATGAAGTTGGTGGCTTCGATGCTGATTTTTGGGCGCACATGGAAGAAATCGATTTGTGCTGGCGGCTGAAAAACCAAGGGCACCGCATCGTGTACACCCCCGGGAGCAAGGTTTATCATTTAGGAGGCGGTAGTTTGCCCTATGAAAGCCCCCGAAAACTTTATTTGAATTTCAGGAATAATCTTTGGCTATTATATAAAAATCTGCCATCGGGTCAGCTTTTTTATATCATTTTACTGAGGATGATACTCGATGGAGTTGCGGCAATGAAACTGCTTGCCGAATTCAACCTGAACGGAATCAAAAGTGTTTTAAAGTCGCATTACCACTTTTATTTATCGCTTCCAGTTCTACGTCGGAAGCGGCAACTGGCAAGAAAAGCCGGACATTTAAAACCACCAGCTAAACGATTGCCCCAAAGCATTGTCTTTCAGTTTTATGTCCGAAAACAGAAACGGTTTAATGATATTTTGTTATAGATACCTAAAAAACTTATGGAGACAATTCTTCTGTTCGGGATACTTGAGGCATTACTAATAGCTGGTTTAATTCTTTCGAAGAAAAAGAAAACGGCACCTGATTTTATACTGTTCGCTTTCTTTATTTTTAATGTAGTAGTTACATTGCTCAGCTTCCTTGAGATTTATAATCGTTCGCATAATTATCCATACCCGGCTTTTTTATTACTATCCAGTCCAATTATTCTATTACATCCACCTATTTTATGGCTGTATGTTAAATCACTTACCGACCAACACTTTTCATTCAAACCTGTTTACCTGCTACATCTGCTCCCGTTTTTATTGATGCTTGCAGAGTTTTCGTTCAATTTCTATTTTCTGTCTACATCACAGAAAGTCGAGATTATTCAAACCGAATCATTTAAAGAGAAATGGGACTATCCATTCTTTATTTTATTGATGGCAGTTCAATCGGCTGTATATTTTGGTTGGGCGGTGAAGCTAATCAAACAATATAATCGGCAAATCGAAATGTATTTCTCTGAAACCCACCGTATCGATTTATCATGGCTTCGTATTCTAATGAGCTCTTCCGCAGCAATCTACACCCTAATTTATTTAACGTTTCTGGCAGATCTTATTACTCCAATTCTTACTTTCGAATCGATGCACTCTGGGACTTTCGCCTTGACTTCGATTTACATAATCGTGCTTGGCTTTTTTGGACATCGCCAAAGAGGACTGTTTGCCAGCGAGTTGATTTCGTTTAATCTTGAAAATGCTAAAGAGATTAAATTTAATGAACATCTGGCCGATAGCTCAGAGTCTGTTTTTATTCAACAACTGCTGACGCACATGAAAACCAGAAAGTCTTATCTCAATGCGGAAATAACAATTGCCATCCTATCGGCAGAAATGGACGTGACTCCCGAATATTTATCAGGCATCCTGAATGGAAGGCTAAATAAAAATTTCTTCGATTTCATAAATCATTTCCGCATTGAAGAGTTTAAAACACAGTGTGCGGATCCTCGAAACAAACAGTTAACGCTGATTGGGATAGCATACAATTGCGGATTTAATTCGAAACCAACCTTTAATCGTGTTTTTAAAAAGACTACTCAAATGACTCCTGGAGAGTATTTTAGCCAAGTATCAAAAAAGTGAGACCTATTATTTTCTCGTTCCCTGAAAGTTGAGACTTTCCTTCAGGCAAGTGAGACCTTCGTTTTGTGCATTGTTGCTTGCTTTGCTGAAAATTCACAAGCAAACACGAAACAATGATGAAAACAATTTTCACTTCCAACCGGATTTACTTTTTATCAGGAATCCTTTTTGTTGTTATAGCTGGATGTTCCAGTAGCCGGTTAGTTTTTTCAGAAAAGAAATATCAAAAAGTTAGATTTCTTCTTGAAGCTGGGGTCAACAAAGGAGGTATTGTTGAGAACACCGACTTGTCAAAAGTTGAAGAAGTTGGAGTTGATGCATTTAGCGGAGCAACTCGTATTGGCGGACATTTAGGCGGACGGATTATTCTCCCGGTTCGCCACAATGCCATTGAAACCGGGTTGAGCTACATGTACAGTCCGCAAACATTCACTTATAACGACGCAAAGCATTCTTACTCCGGGAGGCGGAAATTAACAACCACCCAGTTAATTGTTCCGTTATCTTACAACATTGATCTAGTTAAAAAGAATCATCCTAGATTATATTATCTCAAAGTGGGAGGAGCCATCGAATACAATATGGTTGGAGTATATGAGAAAGGATCGAACCTGACTGATTATTCTATTAATAATATTTCCGGAGGGATTACCGCAGGTATTTCAGCGCTACCAATAAGCTTTAATAACGGGACGCGACTTGGGCTTGCGTTTGATGTATATAAAGGCTCACAAATTTACGACGACTTCTACAATCGTAGCAATTTCGAAATACCATCTTCGAGTTACATGAAACTTAGTCTTATTTATCGTTTAAAGTAAAAACATATAAAATTTAAAATTCATTACACATGAGAACAATTAAAACACTAGTTAAAAACAACTTTCTAATGCTGAGTATAATATTCCTCACGACCAGTGTATTAGGAGCGCAGGAACAAAAGCCTAGCGAAACATTTTTGCGCAATGGTATTCAAACACACATTCTTGAATCGTCGATTGGACATATTTATAGCGCCCAGTATTTTTATGGATTAAATCCCAAAAACTATCTTGTTCTTGGCCTAGGCTATCAAAATATAGGATATGATTTTGGAAACACCCATGCGCCATGTCTGAATCTAGGCTATCGGCGATATTTGTGGAAGGACCTGTATGCCGAATACACACTTTGGCCCGCTTATAACTGGTTTTACGAAAAAAATGAAAAGAAATATTACAATGGGTTGGAGTTGTGGGGCGAAGGCCGGATTGGTTATGACATCAACTTCACGATTGGCAAAACAAGGTTTTTCATCACACCACAGTTTTGCATTGGAAAAGGAATTTTCAGAGGGAATAAGCCTGATAGTTTTAAAGAGTATTACAGAACACAGGAGAAAATATTTATGAAACCCAATATTGCCGTGGGATTAAAATTTTAACCGTCTACAACCAAATTATGAGAACAGCAATTATTTACACAACGAAATATGGGTCGGTAAAAAAAGTGGCCAAAAAACTTGCCGAATTGATTGACCCGAAACATACAGATCTTATTTTCTTGGACAGGAATATACTGATTAATTTGCAAAATTACGATTGTATTATTTTAGGGGGATCGATTCATGCCGGGAGAATTCAGAAGGAGATGAAGACGTTCTGTCAATCAAACATGGTGATTTTACTTGAAAAAAAATAGAACTTTTTATTTGTTGCATGTTTGAGTCAAAGGCAGAAGAACAACTTAGGAAATCCTTTCCGGAAGTTCTAAACAGACATGCAGTGGTCCGAAATTGTATGGGTGGGGAATTCAACTTTGAACAAATGAATTTCGTCGAAAAAATGCTTGTTCGTAAAATAGCCGGAATCAACGAAAGCATTTCTCAAATTGAAGATCAATCGATAAAGGCGTTTGCAGCCCAAATGATAGCCTGACAGATCCTTCATGTTTCGGGTCAAGGCATATCCTGATACCCGAAACATTTGTATTGAATAGAGACCACTGACCATCCACAGACTGCGACCACCTTTTTTCTATTCCTTCAGATAATCGATTTTCACTAAATCGTTCCAAATTGGGTCTTTCGGCG
>DAOPZV010000046.1:0-7079 GCA_035353575.1 Prolixibacteraceae bacterium
GCGAGGTTCGTGAATACCAGTTTGGCGACGACGTTCGAAGCATCGACTGGAATGTAACCGCCCGCTACAATAAGCCTTTCGTCAAGGTTTTTGAAGAAGAGCGCGAACTCACAGTGGTTATGCTTATCGACGTAAGCGGCTCGCGTAATTTTGGTTCAACCGAACTAAAAAAGAACATTGTAACCGAAGTTGCAGCAACACTGGCATTTTCGGCTATTCAGAACAACGATAAAATTGGGGTAATTTTCTTTTCGGATAAAATTGAAAAGTTCATTCCTCCCAAAAAAGGACGAAGCCATATTCTGCGCATCATTTCAGAATTGATCGACTTCGAACCGGAGTCGCACGGAACTGATATTTCAGGAGCAATTCGTTACCTGACTAATGCCATTAAGAAACGGAGCACTGCCTTTGTCATTTCCGACTTTATTCAGGAAGACCGGTCGCTGGAAAACGCCCTTTCGATTGCCAACAACCGGCACGATGTGGTGGCATTGCGCATTTACGACGAACGGGAAACAGAGTTGCCTGATGTTGGACTAATCAAGCTAAAAGATGCAGAAACAGGCAATTACAGTTGGATCGACAGTTCGGACAGGGCCGTGAGAGATTCGTATAAAAAATGGTGGAATGGCCTATCGACTCAACTCGACAACACGTTTAAAAGAAGCCGGGTTGATTACGTGAGCATAAGCACCAGCCAGGACTATGTAAAATCTTTGATCAGCCTATTTAAGAAACGGGAATAAAACAGATTTTTCATGAAGAACAGATTGTTATATATCCTATTACTTGTTTTGTTTGCGGGCGGCTTTAGTTCGCTCAATGCACAGCAGGTATCGGTTAAGGCAAGTATCGACTCAACACATATTCTTATTGGAGACCAGCTAAAACTTCTTCTTGAAGTTGAAAAGCCTAAAGGCCTCAATGTACAGTTTCCGCAGGTTCCCGATACATTCAGTACAAAAGTGGAAGTTGTCAGCCGCTCGAAAATCGATACGCTCAAGCTCGACGATAAAACCCGTCAGCGCCTGACTCAAACATTGTACATCACTTCGTTCGACAGCGGCAAACACCAGATTCCGCCATTTTATTTCAGGATGAAAAACGGACAGGTGCTCGATTCTGCAGCCACACGCGAACTGATGTTTCAGGTTCACACCATGAAGATTGACACCACAAAAGGGCCAGTTGACATTAAAACAGTATATGGCGCACCAGTAACATTAAAAGAAGTTATGCCTTATATTTTAGGAGTTATTTTAATTGGAGCCTTGATTTTCTTTATTTTCTATTACATCCGGTGGAAAAAGAAAAACAAGCCATTGTTTGTCAAACCAGAGAAGCCGGCCGAACCTGCTCATATCGTTGCATTACGCGAACTCGACCGGATTAAAGCTCAAAAGCTGTGGCAGCAGGAAAAAATCAAGCAGTATTATTCTGAAGTTTCCGATACGATTCGTACCTATATTGTGAACCGGTTCGAAATTCAGGCAATGGAACAAACTTCGGGTGAAACCATCAATATGTTCCGTCTCAGGAAAGATCTGGTTGATGAGCAATCGCTCAATCAATTGCAGCACATACTGAGCCTGGCCGATTTGGTTAAGTTCGCCAAGTACAATCCGTTACCCGACGACAACAACCTGGCACTTATGAATGCCTATTTCTTTGTTAACCAAACGAAGAAAGAAGAAATTAAAACTCCGGAAAAGCCAAAAGAAGGACCGGAAGAAGAAAATGTGGTTGCACAATAACTGACAAAAAAATGAACGGTATGAGTTATAAAAATCCGGAATTTTTCTACCTGTTCCTGCTTTTCATACCCCTTATTGCCTGGTACATTTGGAGGCAAAAGAAAATGGGGGCAAGTTTGCAATTCTCGTCCAATCTGGGATTTGCCCGCATTCCGAAAAGCTGGAAATATTATTTCAGACACAGCGTATTTGTACTTTTTCTTTCGAGTATGTCGTTCTTAATCATGGCGCTCGCTCGTCCGCAATCGTCGAACAGCTGGCAAAATGTGACTACTGAAGGAATAGATATTGTTATTGCTCTTGATATTTCGAGCTCGATGTTGGCAATGGACTTTCGTCCGAACCGACTGGAAGCTGCAAAAGATGTAGCCACCCAGTTTATTTCAGGCCGCCCGAACGACAAAATCGGGTTGGTGGTTTTTTCAGGCGAAAGTTTTACGCAGTGCCCGCTCACAACCGACCATGCAACTGTAATCAACCTGTTCAGGAATATTGAAACCGGAATGATTGAAGACGGAACAGCAATTGGGAACGGACTTGCCACCGCAGTCTCGCGCCTGAAAGATAGTAATGCCATTAGCCGCGTGATCATTTTGTTGACAGATGGCGACAACAACCGTGGCGAAATTGCACCGGTTACTGCTGCAGAGCTTGCGAAAACATTCGGAATTAGAGTTTATACCGTTGGCGTTGGAACAATGGGAACTGCGCCTTATCCGGTGCAAACGCCCTTTGGAGTGCAAGTACGCGATATGGAAGTAAAAATCGACGAACCGACGCTTCAGAAAATTGCTGAAACAACCGACGGAAAATATTTCAGAGCTACCAATAACAACAAACTTGCCGAAATTTACAAGGAAATCGACAAGCTGGAAAAAACAAAAATGGAGGTTCACGAATTCAGTAAAAAAGAAGAAGAGTACCTTAAGTATTCGGTTTACGGCGCTCTGTTGCTGATTTTAGGATTGCTGCTGAAAACCACAATTTTCAGGAATATTCCGTAAAGACGTAATATATTGCATCGTTACAACACCAAACTACGAAATTTGAAGATATGTTTAGATTAGCAAATCACGGATATATATATGCGCTGCTAATAATCCCGGTGCTCACTGCCTTATTCTGGTACTTCAGGATGAAACGCAGGAAAGCGCTGTCGATGTTCGGAAAGAAAGATATTCTTGCAGTGCTGATGCCCAACGTGAGTGAGGGCCGGCCAGTGATTAAATTTGCAGTGCTGATGTTGGCTCTTGCTTCTATCATCATTGCAATCGCCCGCCCCCAGTTTGGTTCGAAGTTGCGCACCGAAAAACGCAAAGGCATCGAACTTATGATTGCCCTCGACGTTTCGAACAGTATGCTTTCTGAAGATATTCAGCCCAACCGGTTGGAACGGGCCAAACGCGCCATCGCTCAACTGGTTGACAAGCTGAGCAACGACAAAATCGGGCTAATCGTTTTTGCAGGCGAAGCCTACACGCAATTACCAATTACCGCCGACTATGTTTCGGCAAAGCTGTTTTTGAATTCCATTAGTCCGCAAATGGTGCCAACACAGGGAACTGCTATCGGATCGGCAATTGAATTAGGCATCAAATCGTTCAGCCCAACATTTACCGGTAATAAAGCGATGATTGTTATAACCGACGGCGAAAATCACGAAGACGACGCAGTTGGCGCGGCAACCGAAGCGACCAAGCAGGGAATCGTTGTTTACACCTTGGGAATGGGATCGCCCGAAGGAGGACCAATCCCTGACAATAATATTGGCGTAAAAAGCTTCAAGAAAGATAAAAGCGGCAATTACATTGTTACCAAACTCGATGAGCAAATGCTTCAGAAAATTGCCGAAGCCGGGAAAGGTGCATACATTCGGGCAAACAACTCGCAGGTAGGCTTAAGCAACCTGTTTGACGAAATCAATAAAATGGAGAAATCTGATCTGGAAACGCAAACTTATGCCGATTACGACGACAAATTTCAGTATTTCCTGGCGCTTGGTCTTTTCCTGATCCTACTGGATTTCATGATACTTGACCGGAAAAACAAATACCTGAAGAATTTCAAATTGTTTGGAGAGAGAAAATAGACAAGGTATGAAACGAATATATTTATTACTGACTTTTCTAATGGTTCTGGCCATCGCGGGCCAGGCGCAAAACGAGCGTAAGTTTGTGCGTCAGGGGAACAAGTATTTCCTCGAAGCCATGAAAGATACAGCCCACCTCGATACTGTCCAGTTTAACAAGGCTGAAATTGAATACCGTAAAGCCATTGAGAAGAAACCAGGAGAAAGTAAGTGGGATTTTAACCTGGCCGATGCGTTATACAAGCAAAAGAAATTTGGCGAATCGGCAGAGAAATTCAAAGAAATTGCCGACAAAACCTACGACAAAGGCGAAAAAGCGCGGGCACTGCACAATCTTGGAAACTCAATGCTTATGACGAACAAGATTGACGAGAGTATCGCTGCATATAAAGAGGCGTTGCGCAACAATCCGAAAGATATGGAAACTAAGTACAATTTGCTGTATGCCATGAATATGAAGAAAAAACAACAGCAAAAGAAAAACCAGGATAAAAACAAAGACAAAAACAAAGATCAAAATAAGGATAAAGACAAAAAAGACCAGAATAAGAAAGATCAGAAAGATCAAAACAAGGATCAGAATAAAGATCAGGACAAGAAAAATCAGGATCAACAAAACAAAAATCAAAACCAGAATCAGAATCAGCAAAACCAGCAGAATCAGCCTCAGCAAAGTAAAATTTCGAAACAAAATGCTGAACAAATGCTGCAGGCTTTAGAAAACAATGAGAAGAAGATTCAAGACAAGGTAAAAAAAGTTCAGGCAATGAAAGCCCAGTCGAAAAGGGTTGATAAAGACTGGTAGCAAATGATGAATTAGGAGTTATAAATTATGAATAACTTCGCTTCGCTAACCGCTATTGTTTTTGCAACTTACACGAATGAGCTATAATTTAGCACGATATTGAACCGGAATATTCAAAAATACTATGGTCAAAAAAATTAAATTACTGATATTTTTTATGCTGGCCGGCCTTTTTGCTATGGCCGATAATGTCGAGTTTGTAATGGAAGGGCCGGATATGGTTTCCATGGGCGAACAGTTTCGCCTTGGATTCACGCTAAACGACCGCGGAACAGACCTGCAATTGCCCGACTTATCAAACTTCGACGTTTTGATGGGGCCTTCTACTTCGCAAAGCTCCAGTATCCAGATCATTAATGGCAAAACCACCCAGTCGCAAAGCTTTTCTTACATTTTTGTTCTTCGTGCAAAAAAAGAAGGAAAGTTCACAATTCGTCCGGCATCAATTAAAGTTGGAGGAAAAACTTACGAATCAAACAGTCTGAACATCCAGGTTGTGAAAGGCCAGCCGCAACAACAAGCTGGCGGTGGACAACAGCAGGGAGGCGCTCAGCAACAAGACGATACTCCTACGGGGAATGTAAGTAAAGACAACCTTTTTGTGCGGGTTGCAGTTGATAAAAGCAGCGTATCAAAAGGCGAACAAATTTTGGCTACAGTAAAATTGTACATCAGCCAGAATGTTCCGTTAAATGGATTCGACGATGTGAAACTACCTTCGTACGAGGGGTTCTGGACCAAAGATATTGAAGTACCTACACAGGTTAACTTTACCCGGGAAGTGTACAACGGACGAATCTATCAGGTTGGTGTACTGAAAAAAACAATACTTTTCCCTCAACAGGTAGGCAATATCCGGATCGATCCGTTTGAAATCAGCTGTTTGATTCGCCAGCGTGTTCGTCAGCAGCAGAGTTTCTTCGACGACTTTTTCGACAACTACCGCGTTGTAAAGGCTAAAGTGGTGAGCGATCCGGTTATCATCAACGTAAGAGAGTTACCCAATCAACCCGATGGATTCACCGGCGCTGTTGGTAACTTCAGCTTCACTGGCGCCTTAGACAAAACTGACGGGAAAACCAATGAAGCCATGACCTTGAAGCTCAACATCTCTGGTAACGGGAATCTCAATTTGATCAATCCGCCAAAGATTGAACTTCCGCAGGATTTTGAATCGTACGAACCCAAAACTACCGACAGAACGAATGCCAGCGAAAATGGCATGAGTGGTTCAATATCGTTTGAGTATTTATTCATTCCGCGGTATGCTGGTAATTTTACGATTCCGGCAGTGAAATTTGTTTACTTTAATCCAGGTACGCGCCAGTTTGAAACAAAAACTACTGAAGCTTTTAATATACACATAGAAAAAGGCAAAGACGACGGAAAATCTTCGGTTGTAAGCTCCTATTCGAAAGAAGACGTGAAAATGATTGGTAAAGATATCCGCTTTATCAAACAGAATAAAACCGTACTGAAGCAAAAAGGAAGCTCATTCTACGGGACATTTGAATTCTATCTTGTTTATATTTTGAGCGCTTTAGCATTTGCGGCATTCTTCGTGTTCAACCGTAAGAAAATCAAGGAAAACGAAAATATCGTTCTGGTTAAGAATAAACAGGCAAATAAAGTTGCTCTGAAACGCTTGAAAGAAGCCTCTGTATTCCTGAAAAATAATCAGGCCGAAAAATTTTACGAAGCAGTTATTAAAGCACTTTGGGGCTATTTGAGCGATAAACTGTCGATTCCGGTAGCCGATTTGAACCGCGAAAAAGCATCAGCTGCGCTGCTCGAAAAAGGAATTTCGCCGGAAATAGTAGCCGAACTGATGAAAGTGATCGACGACTGTGAATTTGCCCGCTATGCTCCAGCCGCGTTCTCCGGAACAATGAACGAGATTTACGACAGTGCCGCCAAATTGATGGGAATTTTCGAAAAATTGATTAAGTAAACAACAGAAAACCAAAGAGAAGATGAAAAAAATAATCTATACCATACTGGCAATCTTGTTTACAACAACAGTTTTTGCTCAGGCAGAATTACTTCAGAAAGCAAACGACGCCTACACCAAGCAACAATATAAGCAAGCCATTGAAGATTATAACCAGATTTTGAAAACAAATCTTGAATCGCCTGAAGTCTATTTCAATTTGGGAAATGCTTATTACAAAACCGGACAATACACCCTTGCAATTTTAAATTATGAGCGTGCAAAACTGTTGGCTCCTGATGATGAAGACATTACCTTCAATTTGCAGGTTACCAATCAAAAAGTGGTCGATTCAATTCAGGAACTACCCGGTTTATTCGTCGTACGCTGGTGGAATTCGATTATCAATAGTCAAACTACCGACACCTGGGCCATTTTCAGCATCATTAGTTTTATCGCCTTCCTGGTTATGCTTGGGTTCTATTTCTTTGCGAAAAC
>DAOPZV010000046.1:7179-22886 GCA_035353575.1 Prolixibacteraceae bacterium
GAACGGATTTAAGAAATCATCATTTTTAATAGGATTGCCAGTCTGATATAACCGTTCAGACTGGCAATTTATTTTAATTTGCGCTCCCTGCAACCAATATCATTATTGGTTGTTATCTATTGAAGTGTAATTTTTTTATTAGTCACATGAAATTCGGGTCAAAAAATCAAACCCGTTTCATAAAATTTAAACTATGGCTTATAATTTATTGAAGGGCAAAAAAGGGATTATTTTTGGTGCATTGAATGAAGATTCAATTGCATGGAAAGTTGCTCAACGTGCTTTCGAAGAAGGTGCAACATTCACCTTAACCAACACTACGGTGGCTATGCGCATGGGCGATACCGCCAAGCTTGCTGAAGCCTGCAATACAATTGCAATTGAAGCCGACGCAACAAATATTGAAGATCTTGAAAACCTTTTCAAGCAATCGATGGAACACCTTGGAGGAAAGATTGACTTTGTTCTCCACTCGATCGGAATGTCTCCCAATGTTCGCAAAGGACGTCATTATAGTGATCTCGATTACGGATTCCTGCAAAAGACGCTTGACATCTCAGCTGTGTCTTTCCACAAAGTTTTACAGGTTGCCCGTAAACTCGACGCTATTAACCGTTGGGGATCTGTTGTTGCTCTTTCGTATGTCGCGGCTCAACGAACTTTTTATGGCTACAACGACATGGCTGACGCAAAAGCATTGCTTGAATCGATTGCCCGTAGTTTCGGATACATTTATGGTCGCGAACGCCAGGTGAGAATCAATACTATTTCGCAATCGCCAACCCTTACAACCGCAGGAAGCGGTGTTAAAGGAATGGACAAACTGATGGACTTCTCTGAACGCATGTCACCACTGGGTAATGCAACCGGCGATGAGTGTGCCGACTACTGCATCAGCTTATTTTCTGACCTGACGAAAAAAGTAACCATGCAGAACCTTTTCCACGACGGTGGATTCTCTTCGATGGGGATGAGTTTAAGGGCTCTGCAACAATATGAAAAAGGATTGGGATGCGATTGTGATTGTGGCAGCGATGCGGCTGATAACGATCATATATACGATTAACATTACAAGCGAAATAAATTAAAAACCGGCCCTAAGCCGGTTTTTTTGTTGCTGTCTAATTATGAAGATAACCATCGTCCCATCGTTCCATAGGATCGTGTGGAACCGACAATCTTCTCCACGAGAATTTCAGAATCCTTGGTTTTACCAACCTTTCGTAATCATCGTAGCTTAATCTTATAAGCTCAGTGTGTGATCCCGCATTAAAAGCAATTTCCTTGTTTTGTGTTAGCGCTTCTGCCACATAAACTTCCATATCATACAAATTGCCAAATGGCGGCATAGCGCCAACTTCACAATCAGGAAACCGATCTTTAAACTCCGACTCTGAAGCCAGGGTAACGAATTTTGTTCCAAAAATCTTTCGCAAAGTATCGAAATCGATATGATAAGCCGCTGGCAAGATTGCCATTGCCATTGCACCATCGATTTTTATCATGACTGTTTTTGCAAATTCATTTCCAGAAACATGAGCCGACGCAGCAATATCCTGCGAAGTAAAAGCCATCGAATGGCTTATTGTAACGTACTTAATTTTGGCTTCATCGAGGAAGGCTTTCAGCTTTTTAACTGGCATAATTTTCAGTTTCAAGATTAAAAAAAGCTTCAAAAGCTTATAAGCAAACGGCAAGAGAGAAAATAGGAGTCATGCAAAATTTAGTACATGATTTGAAAAGGAAAGTTTCAGAAATTGTAAAAAAAGAATGATTGGAAACACATAAAAAAATCTCAATTTTCTTCATGAAAATTGAGATTTCGGAGACAACAGATAATCCGCAGATTTCGGATTATCATACATATATTTAAATCGGTAATCTATCGGTTTTCTTCCGCAAATTTGCGTCCCCGGCGCAACGCGTCGAGGTTCATATTCACGACCTCTTCACCTTTTCGGGCAAAAATTCGGCGAATTCCTTCTTCAATCTTTGAAAATTCGATATCAATAAACGGAGACGCTGCTCCAAGCATTACCATATTTGAGGCACGGCTGCTTCCGACTTCCTTGGCGATGGTGTCTGCATCAATGGCAATACACCTCGGAAATTTCCTTATTTCAGTCATTACTTTTTCAACATCCGGATAGTTGGGAATATTCACAAAAGGTGTTGTATTAGTCACCAAATAGCCTTTTTCAGAAAGAAATGGAAGATAACGAAGCGACTCCATCGGCTCTACAGAAAGAATCAGGTCTGCCGATCCTCCGGGGATAAGGTCCGATGAAATGGGTTTATCAGAAATACGCATGTGCGAGTACACTGCACCACCACGTTGGCTCATTCCGTGGGTTTCGGCCTGTTTAATGAGCAAGCCGTCGGCCAATGCCGCTTCGCCCAATGCTGTTGCAATGGATAAAATACCCTGACCGCCAACACCTGCCAATATTATATCTGCTTTCATATTCTTTTGATTCTAATGCAGTGACGCAAATTTTACGCCTCTACCATATTTTAATTGATATTGTTTATTTTTTATTCCGTTTACGACTACTTGCCCGCTGAATGCACTCCCTACGCGGAATAATGACAGAAACACCATCGTAAGCAAATTCACGCCGGAACAATTCAACCATTTCTTCGTGATTCTTTTTCAACGGAACAATGACATGGATGTGAGCAGGATCGACACCAACTCCAGCACAAATGGATTCAATTTTACCAAAGGCCGAAGAATCCTGACCTCCGGTCATTGAAACCGATTCGTTATCAGAAATTACAACGGTGATGTTCGACTTTTCGTTCACCGCATCAAGCAACCCTGTAATTCCGGAATGTGCAAAAGTAGAATCACCAATCATAGCAATTGAAGGAACAAGACCAGCATCAGCGGCACCTTTTGCCATTGTGATCGAAGCGCCCATATCAACGCACGACGAAATCGTTTCGTATGGAGGAAGTGCACCCAAGGTGTAACAGCCGATATCAGAAAAAACACGTCCCTTCGAATAGTCGGCAAGCGCTTCGTTCATTGCGGCGTAAGCATCCTGATGGCCACAACCGGCGCAAAGGGCAGGCGGGCGGTTGGCTACAATTTCAGGAACGTCAAATCCCTTAAACAGTTCTTTCCCGAGTGCTTTTGCAATCAGATCAGGATTTAATTCTCCATCACGCGGAAGAGTTCCGTCCAGGCGACCTTTTATTGGCGTGCCTTTGGCAAAAAAGCCTTTCAGCATTTCTTCAACAAACGGGGCACCCTCTTCCAATATCAATAGCTCATCGCATTCTTTGTCGAGCTTTTTGATCAGACTTTCAGGAATAGGATATTGAGAAATTTTCACAACAGGATAAGGGCATGTTCCACCAGGGAAATGTTCCATCAGGTAGTTGTAAGCAATTCCACAGGCAATAATACCCAGACTTTTGTCGGTTCCATTCTCGTATCGGTTGAAAGCTGATTCTTCTGACAGTTTTTGAAACATCTCCTGACTGCTGAGCAAGCCTTTATATCTTTTACGGGCAATCGCTGGCAAAAGAATAAATTGGCGCGGATCGCCCGGCATTGTCAATTCGTTTTCGGGCAGCACCTCTTTCGTTTCAACTCCGGCACGCGAATGCGCAAGCCGGGTTGTTATACGAAGCATTACCGGCACTTTTGTTAACTCTGATAATGCAAACCCTTCGCGGGCCATATCGTAAGCTTCCTGCTGAGACGAAGGCTCCAAAATCGGAATCATGGCAAACTTTCCATAAAACCTGGAATCCTGTTCGTTTTGCGACGAGTGCATCGAAGGGTCGTCGGCAACGGTAACAATTAAGCCACCATTTACGCCGGTTATAGCTGCATTAACAAAAACATCAGCAGCAACATTTAATCCGACATGTTTCATGCACGACATGGCACGCTTCCCAGCGTACGACATGCCCAGAGCGGTTTCGAGTGCCGTCTTCTCATTTGCCGACCATTTCCGGTGAATATTGCGTTCTTCTGCTATCGGATTTTCCTGAATAAATTCGGTTATTTCGGTGGATGGTGTGCCTGGATAAGCATACACGCCCGACATTCCGCCGTCAATTGCTCCTTGTCCAATGGCTTCAACTCCCAAAAACAAATGCTTTTGCATGGTTAGAATTTTAAGTTTCAAAAATCGCAACCAAAATTAGCTCATTAACGCAGTAAAACAACCCCATTCTGTTTGTTTTGGCAATTTAGATCAGTTCTAAAAAAGATTATCTGTGAAGCAAAAAAATGAGAATATAATAAAAGATGCGTTTGTATTTTATTAACAAACAAACTGATTAGTGGCATGTTACTAAATTCGATATCGGGAATAACTATCATTTAATTCTCAAAGCCTATGAAAACAATGTTTACTTTAAGAATTTTCAGAAATTTGATTTTGACCGGTGCTTTGTTGTATTTATCGATGAGCCTGACCGGACAAACTTCGCATTCGGTAACAGTATCTAATTATTCGTTTTCGCCGAAAAATTTAACGATCACAGCCGGCGACGAAGTTGTTTGGACCAACACTTCGGGAAGCCACAATGTTGACGGAGAAACTGCAACCTTCCCCTCCAATCCTGTTTCGTTTGGAAACTCAGTCGGAACAGGCTGGACTTACAAATTTACTTTTGATACGCCTGGAACCTACAATTACCAATGCGATCCGCATGCAGGGATGGGAATGGTAGGCCAGGTTATTGTTATGCCTAAGACAACTACTTCGGCAAAATTATTTACAGCGAATGATAATGTTCTTTTATTTCCAAATCCAGCAACACAGTTTATTCAACTTCAGACTCCCCCGAGTTTTGGAACCGTTAAGTTCGTAAAGATTTACTCGATAACAGGGAGTTTGGTCCTTCAGAAAGAATTATCAAGTGATCTGGAATCACAGAGAATAAATGTCAGCAATTTGAAGAGTGGAATCTATCTCATCGAGATTAATTCTTCCAACAATAATATAACTCTCAAATTTCTAAAACAGTAAAAAAGCATTTTAAGACCTGCAAAAAAGGTTCCTTTTTCTTCTGAAAAACGGGACCTTTCTTTTTGGGAACCGGTTGCCTGCAAATAGTCATTTTTATGCTGGAAACTTTTTGATAATTTCGGAATTAAATACATAAATCAATCCCATTTTATGATTAAAAATTTCATCATTATTTTAGCCAGCGTTGTTATGACTACAGCTTGTCAGCCTCCGGCAAAGGAAAAAAGCAAAACTTCTTTCCCTACCGGGATTTCAGAAGTGACGATTCAGGAAACCTTAAAATCAATCAAAAGTAAATCCGGAGGATCAGATTCTGAATTGATTGAAAAAGGAGTAAAACATGCCGCTTCACTATGGCGTGAAACCGACGGTTCGTCTGCCGATTTTACAAAATTTTGTGCCGAAAACTTCATTTCTGACAGCAAACAAAAAGAAGCCACATTCAATCGCTTTTCTGAATACTTTGAATCGCTTTACGGGCATTTCAATAAACTTAGCCTTGATATGCAGGAAAACGTGCAGCTTAAAAAGGGAGAAGTTCTGCCCATCGACGCGCATTTTGCAGCATACAGCCCTGGGGCGCATTTAATCAGCGATTTTTACAACAACAAAATCGCATTTATTGTTGCCTTGAATTTTCCATATTACACCACCGAAGAAAAAAACGCACTGGCATCAAAATGGACTCCGCTGCAATGGGGATATGCCCGGCTGGGTGATGTTTTCAGTTCGCGCGTACCGTCGGAACTTGTTCTTCAGGCATCAAAAGTTTCAGCCGAAAGCGAAGCCTACATTGCTGATTACAACATTTATATGGGACATGTTTTAGCAGAAGATAATTCCAGACTTTTTCCTGAAAACATGGTGCTTTTGAGCCATTGGAACCTCCGAGACGAAATAAAAGCCAATTATGCCAACAAGGAAATCGGGCTCAAGAAACAAGCATTGATCTACAAGATTATGCAACGAATTGTTGATCAAAGCATCCCGAAATCAGTAATCAATTCGGGGAAGCAAGATTGGAATCCCGAATCCAACGAAGTTTCTCTTTCCGGAAATAAGATAAATTCTGAGCCTGAGACTGACGGTCGTTATCAACAAATTATAAATAACTTCCATATTTATCAGGCATTCGACAAATACAACCCTTCGATGCCAACGGCCATAGACAGGGCTTTTTCTGTTGGTATGCAAATTCCGCAACCCGAAGTAGAAAAATTATTTACCGAATTTTTAAGTTCACCACAAGTTCAAAAAGTAGCTGAAATAATAAAAAAGAAACTTGGCCGCGATTTGCAGCCCTGGGATATCTGGTACGACGGCTTTAAAGCACGTAGCTCAATAAACGAAGAAAGCCTGAATGCCATTACAGAAAAGAAATATCCAAATCCGGCAGCATTGGAAGCAGATTTGACAAATATTCTTCTGAAACTCGGCTTTCCAAAAGAAAAAGCTTCATTTATTGCGTCACGGGTTTCTGTTGATCCGGCTCGTGGTTCAGGACACGCATGGGGCGCGTCTATGAAATCCGAAAAAGCACATCTGCGAACCCGAATCCCGGATACCGGCATGAATTACAAAGGCTACAACATCGCAGTGCACGAATTTGGCCATAATGTGGAGCAAACCATTTCACTAAACTTCGTGCCAAATTACATGATGAATGGCGTTCCAAATACCGCTTTTACCGAAGCACTTGCTTTTGTTTTTCAACAACGCGATTTATTCCTCTTAAACATGAAAGACGATAATCCGCAGAAAGACTATTTGAAAACGCTGGATATATTCTGGTCAGTATATGAAATTATGGGTGTTTCGATGGTTGACATGAAGATGTGGCAATGGCTCTATGCCAATCCTACCGCGACGGCCGTGCAACTTCGGGATGCGGTTATGCAAATTTCCAAAGAAGTATGGAATTTGTACTATGCACCGGTATTTGGGCAGAAGGACCAAACTATCCTCGCCATTTATTCCCACATGATTAACTCGCCAATGTATCTACCAAATTACGCATTTGGTCATCTAATTCATTTCCAGCTAGAGCAACACTTTAAAACGCACGAATTCGCTCCTGAAATCTTACGAATCTTTGCTCTTGGACAACTTACTCCCAACGAATGGATGAAGCAGGCAGTTGGCAAGCCTCTTTCAAACGAAGCACTTTTAGCTGCCGCTAATGAAGCTTGCGAAAAACTGAAATAATCTACATTTATTAATACCGCAAAAGGCCGGATGTTCGTTATGAATCTCCGGCTTTTTTTGCGCCCAACATTCGGATACTCTCTCCACGTATTGAACGATGCCAATCGTTCGATCCTCTATGAAGCAAATATCTTATTTGCAATATAACGCTTATCCTGACAATATAATTGCCAAACATTAACAAATAGAAAAGCCAAACAACAAAAAAAGCCGACTGCAATGCAATCGGCTTTTAAAATATCTAAGAAAATAGTTTTGCTATATTCCTACTGTAACTGGAAGTTAATTGGCACAGTGTAAGATACACGAACTGGCGCACCTCTCTGTTTTCCTGGTTTCCATTTTGGAAGAGTTGAAACTACGCGTAATGCTTCTGCATCCAAAGATGGGTCAACACCACGGGCAATCTTAGCATTCGATACAGAACCGTCTTTGTTAACAACGAAGTTAACGTAAACTTTTCCCTGAATACCGTTTTCCTGTGCAATTACAGGGTATTTAACAGCGTTTGCAAGATACTGACGCAGAGCGGTAACACCACCCGGGAACTCAGGCATCTCTTCTACAACCATAAATACTTCTTCTTCCTTTTGTTCAGGAGCAACTTCTTCCTGCTTCTGTTCAACAACAATTTCTGTTGCTTCCTTATTAACAGTTGTTTCAACCTGTTCGTCAGAAATCATAAGCTTCGACTGATCGTCAATTTTTACAGTATCAACAACAACCGGAGCAACGTATTTCACAACAGTTTGAACTTCTGCAGCTGGTGGTGGTGGAGGTGGCGGTGGTGGCGGAGCCTGTTCATTGTTAATGTCATTCGCCATCTCAGCAATTACCTCTTTAGCATCGCGTTGCTTGTGACTTGCATTGCGACTAGCATTGATATAAGGAATAATTACGGCTAAGCCTAAAGCGACACAGCCAATTATCGTAGACATAATAACAACACGGTTGTACTTTTTCCGTATTTGATACGCTCCATATTCCTTATTCCTGTTTTCGAAGACTAAGTCGTCGAAAGTTGGTGTGAATTGTTTATTTTGTACCATACGTATTGTTCATTATTTCTGAGCTACAGCAGGTGTAGCAGGCTTATTTTTAAGCGCTGTTTCAACCATACCTTGCTCCATCCAGTTAATATCTACAACAATATATCGAGCAATCCCTACAATCGACATTTCGTCAATTACGTCAACAAAGTTTTTATATTTTGCTTTCTTGTAGAATTTGATCAAAACGATTGGACCTGTATCGTCATCCTTCTTAAGTTGTTTGATAACATTCTGCAATGAATCCTGCTTAATGTTCAACTTACCGGAAATAACGTCTGCTTTCAACGCCTCAATTTTTTTCAAAAGAGCACGGTTACGATCAATCAACACTTCCCTGATACCTTTAGCACTGAAATCAGTTTCCTGAAGTGGTACACTTGGATCTGGTTTCCCAGGATACCAAAATACACGCCCTTCCGGACCAACAATAATATTCAGCGTACGGCTGTCAGCGATTTTCGGTGGATCAACTTTTTCGTTTTTCTTGATTTTTTCAGGCAAAACGATGTCCATAACCTTAGGTTTGCTAAAAGCAGTAGTAAGCATGAAGAACGTTAACAGAAGACACATAAGGTCAACCATCGGCGTCATATCCATGTGGGGATTACCCTTCTTAGGGCGTTTCTTCCCACCTTTACCTTTTTCTTCTTGAATTATTTCTGCCATAGTACTACTTTTTTTCGTCGGTTACTTCAACCTTAACGGCTTCAAGGTTCGTGATAAGACTGAATTTATTCACGTTGTAATCCTGAAGTATATCAAGAACCTTCTTTACAAGCGGATATTCAACATCACTATCCCCTTTTATTAAAGCCTGAACTGCCGGATTAACCTGACGTGTATAAAGTACCCAATAACCCAATTGGTTGTCAAGTGAATCATGTGGAATACCTTTTTCATAGCGTTCTCTTTCCTTAGCATCTTGCGCTGCAAGATATTTCTTCATATCGTTGATGTTTACACCAAATGAAGATCCTCCCTTTTCAAACTTACGCAATTCAAGAGGTGTAAACTGGATGTTATACCGTTTACCCATTTCTTCAAGAATCTTCGGCTTGAAATGTAAAATAGTGTCCTTTCCATTGTCTATATTGAAAAACACCCTGTTGTCTTTTGCTAACACCAATGTCATAATGTTCGCATCAGGCTGAGGTTTTTCAGATACAGAGAACGGCGTATCAACAGGAGCCGGTTCCTGTGGCCTAAAGGTTGTTGTCAACATGAAGAATGTCAACAGCAACGAGAAAAGGTCCACCATAGGCGTCATGTCGATGTGCGGCGACTTATGTGGCATTTTAATCTTTGGCATGCTCTAAATTTAAATTTTTAATGAACCCAAAAATTAAACCCAAATTATTTAACTGCTGCAGCAAATGTCTGTGTAAGGCTAAATCCAGCTTCATCAATTTTGAAGGTATAACCGTCAATTTTTGATGAGAAATAGTTAAAGAATACAATTGACAAAGTTGAACCAGAGATACCGAAAGCTGTATTGATCAAAGCTTCAGAGATACCGGTTGATAACGCAAGAGCATCAGGAGCACCAGCTTGAGCCAACGCAGCGAATGCGCGGATCATACCAAGTACTGTTCCGATAAGACCGATCAACACTGAGATAGAAGCCAAAGTTGAAAGAATAACCATGTTCTTTGACAACATAGGCAATTCCAATGCAGAAGCTTCTTCCAATGCTTGTTTCATTGAAGTGATTTTCTGGTCTCTTTCCAAAGTTGCATCTTTCTGAAGGTCTCTGTAACGGAGCAAACCAGCTTTAGTTACGTTTGCCAATGAACCTTTCTGTGCATCACAAGCAACAATAGCTTCTTCGATTTTATCTTTTGCAGTCAATTCCTGAATTTTAGAAACGAAAACTTCCAAAGATGCTTTACCTTTAGCTTTTTTCAATGTGATAGATCTTTCCAAAACGAAGATAATAAGAACTAAGATACAAGTCATCAATACAGGAACGATTGGTCCCCCTTTGTAAAGCATACCCATGTAGTTTCCTGGTAGTGGGTGACCTTTAGGGTTTCCGCCTTCGAAGTTTACTGGATCGCCCATAAATTGCGAAAACAAAATATAAGCAATCAAGAAAGCAATTAAAATTGCAGCTGTGGCAAATACTTGCTCAAACACACTTTTAAATGATTTAGAATTTTTACTCATTTTTTAATAGTTTTTGTGGTTAAATAATTTTAATGAATCCCTATTTAAAGTTTGTTGATTCCTACTTTTTACTTGCTTAAAGTTACATTGTAAACTCTGCTCTTAGTAACCGGAATTTCTTTCGATGTATAACCTTTTGCGCTAATTAACAGAACTGTAGAAGCTTCCGGCATCGTAAATTTATATTCGCCTTTCCCATTTGTCCAAGCCTCAGCAGCAGTATCTTTTACCCGAACTGAAGCCCCTGCAATTGGATTACCACCCGAATCTTTAATTATACCTGTGATTTCATTCGGATTAGCTTTCGGTTTAGCACTTGTTTGCAGTGCCTGAATATACTGAAGATTTGACTTTGCCTGAGGGTTATTTGCGTCAAGAGCTAAAATTTTATTATTTATTTCCGATGCATTACCATAATTTCCAACAGAAATGTACATTGTGCTCAACGAGGTCAATGCTTTAATCTGGAAATCTTTGTTATCCGGAGCTAAGTTAAGCATACGGTTGTAATAAGCTTTAGCCAGATCGTTTTTATCAGCCTGTAAAGCGTTATATCCAAGGAAACGAAGTGCATCGAAAATTTCGTTAGCATATTTAATCGAGTCGGTTGCGGCTTTACCTACCAGCGCAATGAATTTTTCTTTGGCAATTCCTTCTTTTGAATCAGGATCTTTTGCAGCGGCATTGTTTGCAGCCCAACTGTATGCGGTAATGCTATTTGGATATTTGGCAATCATATCATTGAATAAGCCTTCAGCTTTGTCGTAATCTTTACCCTGATAGTATGCTTTACCAATCTTCAGGTAATTTTCTTCACTGTCTTTTCCTTTAGCAATCAAACGTTTCCATGTGTCAGCAGCGTCAGTATAGAATCTGTTCAGGAACTGGAAGTTTGCTTTTTCCTGAATCAGGTTAGCATCTTCATCGGCAAATTTGATCGCTTTTTCGTATGCATCGAATGCTCTTGTAAGTTCTTTTGCCTGTGGTGCAGCTTCAGCCTGCAACTGAGCTACTTTATTTGTCAGCGGTTCTTCGCTAACTCTTTCTTTTTCTTTCGGTCCTTTTAGGGCTTCGTTCTTTTCTTTCAACTTTGTCAGCTCAGTATTTGCTTTATCAAGATCAACCAACAATTTGGCGTAGTTTGAATTTTTCTTAACCAAAATACGAGCCAGATAAATGTAGTCTTTTTTCAAAATACGATCTGCCGGCAATTTAGCAAACAGTTCATCCATATATTTCAAAGCACTGGCATAATCGCCCTGTTCGTATGAAGAGTAACCGGCAATACGGTTCAGATACACTCTTGATTTATCAACTGCAAAAATGTCCTGAACGTTTTTAATTACATCTGCATAGTTTTTTGAATAAAACAATGCATTCACGTAACGAATTTTAGCCGGAATATTTTCATTGGTCAGTTTCAAATAAGTTTCAAAATATTTCTTCGAATCGGCAAAACGACCAGCCAAAGAATATAACTGACCTAATTCGCGGTAACCAGGAGCGTAGTTTTTATCAAGAGCAATAGCTTGCTCGTAATATGGGATCGCTGCCATAAGGTTACGACCTTTGTAATAAATATAACCAATCTTCATGTTAGCGATCGGCGATTTCAAATCCAAATCCTGAGCTGTGTTATAATTCTTGATAGCTTTTGATCCATCATTAACCAGGAAGTAAATATCACCCGTAATGATGAAGATTGTGCTGTTTTTGGGGTCGATTAAAGCAGCTTCGCGAGCAAGAGGAAGAGCTGCAGCGGTATCTACCTTATCGAAAACAATATAAGATTCAGCGAGCTTGGCCAAAGTCAAGGCGTAATCCTGTGCATTAGGGATTTTTGTCACTTTCTTGTAAGGTGCAAGGAAGCTTTTAGCTTTTGTTCTCATCTCGGTTGCAGTCTGATTGTCTCCAAGATAAGCAGCGATACGGGCCAAACCAACGTAGTTTAAAGGATCACTTGCGTTCACCGCAATACCTTTATTGAACTGAGCCTTTGCTTCGGCTGCAACAGCAGTAAGCGAGTTTGAAATGGTATCGGCGAAATAGTTTAACAATACGCTTTCTCCCAAAAGAAAATGAATCTTGCTACTTGGTGCCTTTTTTTCTAAAATTTGCAAAATGGAGTCAGCCCTATCGTACCTCTCATTATTCATCGCACGAACTGCATCGTCCAAAGATTGAGCCCTCAAACCCGAAATACAGCCAATAAGCAGTACAATCAGAATTAGAGATGCTTTTTTAAAAAAACGATTGATCATATCAGGTAATATTAAAAGTTATTTTTTGATTTGTACTAAACGAATAGGCATTGTTGCAGGCACAAGTCCTGATTTCAAAACAATCCGCTGTCCCTGCTCTGCTGCGAAAAAAGTAGAAAAGCCTGAAGCCAAGCCTCTGAAAGTCTCACGCGAAACCAGGTTAACTGTTCTTGTAAACGGGTAACTTTTATCGTAAATCGACCCCTGATCGGGCATCGAATATGTTCCTGGATTAAGGTATTGATGAGATACCGCTGCAATCTTGATTTTGCTTTTGTAAGCACGGCACGACGGATCGTCCTCATCTGCAATCAGATTAATGCTAACTAAACCAATTGCGCCTTTATTTTTGCTCACATAGTCAATTACCTCTGCATTACTTTTAACAGCATAAAAATTTGAGGGTAACTGATCTGTTAGCTTGAACATTTCTTTAAAGTATCTGATATTAGCCGACTTATCACTGTCGAAAACCACAGAAATTTTGCCAAGTTTAGAAGTTGAGCTGAGGGTACTCCAGTCAGTAATTTTTCCGGTGAAAAGATCGTTCACGTTTTGGTAAGTAAACAGCGAGTCCTTATTTTCCTTGTTCAGTACCAATGCAATGGCATCGTAGGCTACCGCAATCTTTCTTACCACAATCTGTGTTTGAAACAAAAGTTGCTTCTGCTCTTCACTTGGTTCCCACGAAGTTACCACCAGCTTTACTGAATCTTTCAGAAAAGCGGCAATCAAATCTTTTTCAGGAACAAAAGTGGGTGTAATCTTTGCTCGTTTGTATAAACCGGTGAAAGTAGAAATTTCAGAATTCACGATGGGTTGGAAAGACTCATCGGCAACAATCCTGATGTTTCCGGCAGTTGGTGTTTCCTCATTTACAGCACCTCCGCCAGCGCATCTTACTGCGAAAACAGCTGCAAATGAGATGCAACCGATTGCAATAACCATTGCTTTTGATGACTTGTATATTCCTGACAATTTCATATCTACACTAAACACTGATTCAAAAAATCCGTTGCAATAATAATAAATCAAATCCGTTATAGGATAAAAATCCACAACAAACTTGTATATTTTTTTCAAAAAAACCCCTTTGATTTTTAATAATTTTTAAGTATCAAGAGGTCATATTCAGAATATCCGGCTTTACAGAAAATTTACAATTAATAAAGAAATTGTTCCGTTTATTAAATTAATATCAATAATTATACCATTTCACAGCTGCGAACGAACGTTTTTTAACATCGACGTCAAAATAGTTCATTCAGAACAAATTACAAAACACTCGTTTCTTTCAGCATAACCTCCGCAACTTCAAACCGGCGATTGTGTCAAATTAACACACTCAACGTTTGAAAAATAATTTGAACCCCCAGTAAAAAAACAAACAAGAGAATTAATTTAATAACTGGAAGCAAACCGCCCGATACTTAATCTTTATCAAAGAAGTTTTCCTTTATCTTACGGAATGAAGACACTGCCCGGTAAAATCCGTAAATTAAAAGCGGAATTGAAAGCATTGTTCTTAAAGCAATATCCACGTAACTGAAAAGAGAAGTGAATAGTAAAATATAGCCTAACCCCAGGTAAAAAAAGACCATCGCTGTTCCGAAGATCGTCATTACCTGATCGTATAGTCTTCTGCCGTCCATTTTTTTCAAATTTTTTGCAAATATAAACACAATCTAAAACAAAGCACCTCCCAACAACATCGATTCGTAACCAAAAGCTATGCTTTAAAACTTATTTCATTTCATTCTCCCGGGCTATACCCACTAAAAAAGCAGTTAAAAATCATTGTTTTAAACTTTCGTTTTGACCATTCCTTTCGAAATCAAATCCAAAGAAAAGTGGTGTAATAAGTTTATATACAACTGATAATTTGCCAATTACAAATCAACACCAACCGAAATTTTGTTACTGATGTGAGGAAAGTTGAAATTTTTGCTTAAAAACTGTCTTTTCTGACGACGAATTTCCACTTCCCTGTCCGGGAGCGCTCATCTCTCCTCCGGGCATTTGGCCACCCGGCATACCGCCGCCCATTCCTCTGCCCGGCATGCCGCCGCCATGACCACCACCCGGACCAGCGCCCGACATTCCACCGGGGCCGCCACTACCCGGTGCCGAACCGGCAGTGCCACGGGGCTGCCGGGAACCAGCCTCGCCATCGGCCTCGCCCGACGCGTTAACCGTTATCGTCATATTGACGAATTCGTTGAGTTTTACCGACTCGTCCTCGTACAGTTCGTTGAGCGGGATGGCTATCTCGTAAAGTAAACCGGCAGGATCGGACTGCCCTACCCGAACCCGGATACCTGTGCTCTTTTGAACAGGAACTTCGTCGTGTGTAAAAATGAAACCGCTGGCTCTAAACGACCGAAAGCCCAGAATATAATCCAGCACCTGAGTATTGTCGGCCTGCGGTTCGGTCGTCTCGTCGGGCATTTCGCCTCGTGGCAAGGTATTTTCATTGTGAGCGGGTGGAGCGCCCTGCCCCTGTAAATTCACTTTGTTATCCATGCCTACTCTGTTGCGCATGCCTCCGCTCCTGTTGCGCGAGGCCTCGAACGTGAGACTGGCTTTGGCTTTGCTCTTTTTGTTTTTGGTTAAAATACCGAGCGACCAGCCACTCATCAGCCCTTTGATTTTGTCGGGATCGGTAGCTGTGAAATTGAGGTACAGCGTAGTGCTGTCGTTGCGGATGGCGAAAAACAGGCCATGTTTGTCATCGTAAAAATTGACGGGCTTTTCCCAGTCATCGTCTTTGCCATCGACCAATATGGGGTGCGTTTCCCAGCGCGAAACAGGAATGATGCCACCGGCCAACAGGTTTTCCTGCGCCAGCAGCAATGCAAAAACAACGATACAAAACGTTTTCATCTTTGGTAGTTTTTTTTGATGTTTACGGGCAATAACCGAAACACCAAAGCCCTACCCTACCCCGTTTTGCCATCTGTTTTAGCCCGAAAAACAAATACTTAAAAACCAATACAAAGCCCGTTAAAAAAGCATAAGAAAAACTAAAA
>DAOPZV010000047.1:0-22600 GCA_035353575.1 Prolixibacteraceae bacterium
AAAAGTGGAGCCGTGCACGTTTGTGCAAAGCCTCCCTGACAAAAAGTGGAGTCGTGCACATTTGTGCAAAGCTTCCCTGTCAAAAAGTGAGGCCGTGCAAATTCGTGCAAAGCTTCACCGGCAAAAAGTGGAGTCGTGCAGGTTCGTGCATGGCTTCCACACCCAAAAAGCCGAATGATCAATATGTAAAAAACATGCTCTGTAATATGCTGTTAAATTTAAAATATTTCGCTAACTTGTATCTGATAGCCAACGCTATGGCAACCATTATTCACAATTTAATTTATACTTCAATGATTCAAAAACTGATTTCCTGGAGCCGCGTTACCGAAGTGAACGACGTGGCCACTCGCGTGTCGGGCGCATTTCGAGCCCAAGGTATTGCCGACCCCTATCTGGCCGCCACATTCGGCTCGCTCGATAACGCTAACCTCGAACTCTCGAAGGCCATCAGGCGCTCGAAAGCCGAAAGCAACCTGGAAGAGAAAGACGAAGTGCGCGACGAATGCACCCGTTCGCTTTATTACCTGATCAACGGATTCACGCATCATCCGGCTGCTGCCATCGCCGAATCGGCTCAATTGCTGCTTCGAGTGTTCAACAACTACGGGATTAGCCTCACCAACGAGAGCTATGCCACCGAATCGGCGCTCATTTCGTCGATGCTGATCGAATTTCAGAAACCCGGATATGCCACGCACATTGCCAACCTGTCGGGTTGTAGCGAACTGTTGCAATCGCTGGCTTCGGCCCAGACCGATTTCGACCAGGCACGCATTGCCTACGAAACCGAAAAGGCCCAGGACGGAATGGTGGCCAATGCCACGGAAATTAAAAAGGAAGTGGTGGACTTGGTGAACAACCAAATTATGACTTATCTCCAGGGCATGCAACAGGCAAATCCCGGCACATATAGTGTTTTAGCGGCTACCTGCGACAAGGTTATCACCGAAAACAACGAACAGGTGCGCCGCCGCAAGCAAAAACCCGAACCTGCCACACCGCAACCAGCATAAAATAGGTAACCGTTCAGGAGGCGGCATCGAAACCTTGCGCTGAATGGGAATGTAGTTTGTCGCCCCTCGTTTTACTTCCGTAGGGCACAAAAAAAAGAGCGATCCTTTTCGGGACCGCTCTTTTTAGTATAATCGGAATCTGAATTATTTCACGATTTCTTTGAATTTAGCTTCGTTGAAGTATTTTGCAAACTCCATATCGGTAGCAGCAGTTTTCTTCAATTCAGGTTTCAATTCAATTGCTTTAGCCAAACTTTCGTACATCAGGTTTTCTTTAGCTGTACGAGCGCCAACAACTGCCTTGAAGTATTCTTTCCAGTAGCAACCTTGCCATGTGCAGTTGTCCAACGATTTCAATGCACCATTGTTGTCGCCTGCCAAAATTTTAGCTAAGCCTGTGTTTGGTGAATCAGAGTCGCCCAAATATTTAACAGCTTTTGCGTAGTCGCCTTTAATGATGCTTAAAATACCAAGGTTGTTGTTTACAGCATCGCCAGCACCTGAAGCAGCACCGAAATAGGTTTCAGCTTTTGCCAGGTTACCGTCTTTTAATTCGCAAACGCCAAGGTTATTTTTGATGATTGGCTCGTTGTTGTTCAGTTTTTCAGCTTTTTCGAACAAGCTTTTTGCATCGGCATATTTCATTTGTTTTACCAATACTAAACCAGCGTTGTTTGGACCTCTCCAGTCGTTTGGATAAACTTTAATGAACGAGTTGTAGATTGCCAGCTGTTTGTTCAAATCTTTGGTTAAAGTAGCAGCATAAAGCAATTCGGCTGGGTTCAGTTTCGATGGATCTGAATCGGCCAAAGCAGCAATTTCTTCGTCGGTTTTACCAATCAAATCGATGCTGGTAGTGAATTTAGAACGACGTAACTGTGGTAAAATCTGAGCAGCTACAGTAGTGAAAGCGTTTGAAAGGTTTTTGATTTCTTTTTCACGAACTTCAGGATCGGTGTACATAGAAAGTACGCGAAGAATCAATTCTTTATCCTGAATGTTTGATTTGGTCATCATTTCTTTGAATCCGTCCCAGTCTTCAGGAGTGAATTTGGTTTTGAATTCAGCTTCAACTTCGTCTTTCTTCAACTCTTTGGTTAAGAATTTTGAAGATACATCCTGACGTTTTTCAGCGAGTTTAGTGTTGAAATCCAATGTTCCGTCTGGTGAAGCATACGAAGAGATTTCCATGCTTTTCAGTTTTTTTCTTGGATCTTTTGCAGCTTCCTTGTTGTATTCTTTCAATTTGGCGATCTCTTCTTTTGTCAATTCTTCTTTGCGAAGATCAGCTTTGTTGATCAAATACTTGATGTCGGCAGTGTATTCATCAGGAACAATACGTTGGAAAGCGTCGATGTTTGGATCATATTTTCCGGTAGTGTTCTTTTCTCTTTGAACACCCAAAATTGGTGTTGGGTAATTAACAACCAACGAAGAGGTTGCAAGTACACCTTTTGCCAAATGAATTGGAGCAAAATCAACACTTTTTGCACCTTTCGAAGCGGTAATTCTCAATTCGAGATCAGAAATACGCATGGCTTCGGCATAAGGAACTGCATCTTTGTATGCGAAGCTTCCGCCGTTGGCATACGAAATCACTTTGTTGTTGGCGTTTACTTTTTCGCCCTGAACAGTTACAGGTTCAAAAGCTTTTTCTCCGCCTTCGTACTTCAAAACCGGAGTAGCAACCAAGGTTACTTTTTTAGCAAAATACTTTGCAGGGAATTTTCCGTCGATTGCAACGTCAACTTTTCCTGCATTTGTTTCTAAAATTTCCGGAGTTGTTTTAAAATTGATTTTGTCTGCATTCTTCTTCATTTTCTGCAAACTCGCACAGCTGGATAACAATACAGCTGCCGTGGTAATAATGGCTAGTGGTCTTAAGTTAATCCTTCTCATACTGAAATTATTAAATTTGAGGTTGTATAAATCTGTTAAAGCCCACAAAATTAGCAATGTTTGTTAAAAAAAAAATTTAAAAAGTATATTAATCCAGTAAAATCCTGGTCACTCCCTTGCTAAACTTTTGGCTAAAAATAGTTTCTGTTATTTTTTCAAAGTCTTCCGGTTTTTTTACAAAATCTATACCATTGGTGTCGATAACCAGTATGCGGATCTCTCGTTGTTGCCTGAAAAAGTTAAAATAGCCTTGGGTTATTTTCTCCAGGTACTCTTTTGTAATATAGGTTTCGTAGCTTCGGCCACGTTTTGCTATGTTTTGCAGAAGTAAGTCGGGTTCTTTGTGCAAGTAAACATAGAGATCGGGCTTTGGCATCCGGTCGTATATAATGGTGAAAAATTGTCGATATAAATTGTATTCGTCGGTTTGAAGCGTATTCTGTGCGAAAATCAGCGATTTCATGAAGTAATAATCAGAAACCGTAAACGAGCTAAACAGCTCGAAATGGCTTAGTTCCCGGTTGAGCTGATTGTAGCGTTCTGCTAAAAAAGCCATTTCCAGCGGGAACGAATACTGATGCTGATTTTCGTAGAACTTTGGAAGGAACGGGTTGTCGGCAAACTTTTCCAAAACCAGCTTGGCCTGGTATTTTTCGGCAATCATTTGAGCCAGGGTTGTTTTTCCGGCCCCTATATTTCCCTCAATTACAAGATAATTCAAATCCATAGCGAGTGCATAAAAAAATCCCGGATGTGGTTTTTCCGGGATTTTAAAATTACAATATTTTATGTGATTAGGAATGACTTTCTTTCCGATATTCTGATTTAGTGTCAGCGTGACACTATGTCATCGATTCGGTTTTGCTTACATTTTCATCCCAAGATGGTAGAATACAAACGACCAAACATCGGTGTATTCTTCGATTACCTTTGCAGTTGGTTTGCCAGCACCATGCCCGGCTTTCGAGTCGATTCGAACCAGCAGCGGCAATTTGTTGCCTGCGCCTAATTCCTGCAAGCGTGCCATGTATTTGAATGTGTGAGCAGGTACAACACGGTCGTCGTGATCGGCGGTTGTTGCCAGCACTGCCGGATAAGCGACGCCTTTTTTGATTGTATGATAAGGCGAGTAGCCATAAAGGTATTTAAACATTGCCTCGTTTTCTTCGCTGCTACCGTAATCGCCGCACCAAGCCCAGCCAATGGTGAACTTATGGAAACGGAGCATATCCATTACGCCAACCTGAGGTAGTGCTACTTTAAACAACTCCGGACGCTGATTGGTAACTGCACCAATAAGTAATCCGCCATTTGAGCCTCCCTGGATGGCTAGTTTTTTTGTCGATGTGTATTTGTTGTTAATCAGGTATTCGGCAGCGGTAATGAAGTCGTCGAATACATTCTGTTTTTTCATTTTCGTACCCGATAGGTGCCATTCTTCGCCATACTCGCCACCACCTCGCAGGTTGGCCAGAGCAAAAACTCCTCCTTTTTCAATAAATGCGATCCGGGCAGGCGAAAATGACGGTGTAAGGCTAATGTTGAAGCCACCGTAACCGTACAGCAATGTAGGGTTGTTTCCATTTAGCTCCAGGCCTTTTTTGTGAACGATAAACATCGGAATTTTTGTTCCGTCTTTACTTGTGTAGAATATCTGGTTAACTTCAAAGTCATCAGGATTAAATTTAACTGTTGGCCTGAAAAACAAAGAGGTTTCATCCTTTGAAAAATCATATTTATAAATTTCTCCGGGAGTGTTGAATGAAGTGTACGAAAAGAAAGCAACTGTATCGGTCTTTTTCGCTGAGAACGAACTAACGGTTCCAATTCCGGGCAGCTTAACTTCGTAGTCAAAAGTCCCGTCAATTGCGTATATCTCGGTTTTGCTATGGGCATCGCTCATGTAATTTACCGCGAATTTGCCTGCAACTGTCGAAACCGCTTCCATCACATCTTTTTTCTCCGGAATGACGTCAACCCAGTTTTTTTCTTCGGGCTGGTTGATGTTAATCTTTATCAGTTTGTACTTGGGTGCCTTGTAATTTGTCCGAACAAATAAGTCGTCGCCATTATTATCGACCAGGTGAAATTCATAATCATATTTATCCATCAGGGTGATGAATTTAGCGCCCTTTTTGTCGAGGTCTTTGATGTCCAAAGCGTTCCCGTGGGTTCCAATGCTTCTCCCGATAATCATGAAGCGTTTGTCTTCGGTTAATCCGGCACCAAACATTTCCTTTGGGTTATTCGGATTGTTCACAATTAACTGGTCGGCTGCTTGTTCGGTGCCAAGTTTATGAAAATACACTTTTTGGTATTCGTTAGCTTTTGAAAGTTCGCTTCCTTTTTCAGGCTTGTCGTAAGCGCTGTAGAAGAATCCATCTTTATACCAGCTAATTCCTGAGAATTTGACCCACTCGATGTGGTCGGCCAGCATTTCGCCGGTTTCAATATTCTTGACAAAAATTTCATTCCAGTCTGAACCTGATTTGGCAACCATGTACACCAGGTATTTCCCGTCATTCGAAACTTCGGTGCTGGTTAGGGCGATCGTTCCGTCTGTTGACAATGCATTTGGATCGAGCAATACTTTCGGTTCGGCCGACAGATCGTTTGTCATGTAAAGTACACTCTGATTTTGCAATCCGTTATTTTTAAAAAAGAAGTACTTGCCTGCTTCCTTAAACGGTGTGCCATATTTAGGGTAATCCCAGAGTTCTGTCAGGCGACTTTTTATTTGTTCGCGATAAGGCAGCTTTTCGAGATATCCAAACGTGAGCTGGTTTTGTGTTTTTACCCATTCTGCCGTTTCTGTCGAGTTGTCATCTTCAAGCCAACGGTATGGATCTTCGACCACTGTACCGAAGTAGGTGTCTTTTACGTCACCCTTTTTTGTGGGCGGATACTGAATAGGTTTTTCAGAACATGAAATCATAAATGATAATGCTAAAAATGAAAGGAAAGCTTTTCTCATGATAAATATGTGTTTGTATATTTTAGCGATACCTGGGAATGTGAGAACATATGTATTTTGTTCCTTTATTTCATTACAAATTTATCTGAATTGGTCGATTAACCACAAATGCTAAATGAAAAATGCCCGACAATGCGGGCATTTTTCTATTTCAACTTGAGCGTTTTTCAATTAATTGCGGTCGCGGTTGTCGCGACGTTCTCCTCCGCGATTATCGCGATAGTCACGACGCTCTCCACCACCACGGTTGTCGCGGCGTTCTCCACCACGATGTTCACCTCCTCCGCGATTTTCACGGTTTTCGCGTGGTTCGCGTGGTTCGCGCTCTGGTCTTTCAACGTAGCCTTCTGGTTTGGGAAGCAATACACGACGCGATAATTTCATTTTTCCGTCACGGTCCATATCGAGCAGTTTTACTTCTATTTCCTGACCTTCTTTCAGCTCTTCTTCCACTGTTTTCAGTCGGTTCCAGCTAATTTCAGAAATGTGAAGCAAGCCTTCTTTCCCAGGCATAATTTCGACGAATGCACCAAAAGTGGTGATTGATTTCACTTTACCTTTATAGATTTCGCCTTTTTCAGGAACAGCTACAATCAGCTTAATGCGTTTTTTAGCTTCTTCCAGACCTTCTTTGTTGATACTTGCAATTTCAACGTATCCCTGATCGTCTTTTTCTTCAATAGAAATCGTTGTTTTGGTTTCTTCCTGAAGTTTCTGGATATTTTTTCCTCCGGGGCCAATAACCGGTCCGATGAATTCTTTCGGAATGATAACTACTTCAACGCGTGGTACGTTTGGCTTGAAGTCAGGACGAGGTTCTGAAATTACTTTCATGATTTCGCCCATAATGTGTTCGCGGCCTTGTTTCGCCTGAGACAATGCCTGAGACAATATTTCGTATGACAAACCGCCTACTTTAATATCCATTTGGGTAGCCGTAATACCTTTTTCGGTTCCGGTAACCTTGAAGTCCATATCGCCAAGGTGGTCTTCGTCGCCAAGGATGTCCGAAAGAACAGCGAATTTATTGTTAGCAGGGTCGGTAATCAAACCCATTGCAATACCTGAAACCGGGCGTTTCATTTTAACACCGGCGTCGAGCATACACATTGTTCCGGCGCAAACAGTTGCCATCGACGATGAACCATTCGATTCCAGAATGTCGGAAACCACTCGAACAACGTATGGGAAATCCTGTGGGATCATTCGTTTCAATGCGCGGAAAGCAAGGTTTCCGTGACCAATTTCGCGACGGCCAAGTCCGCGTGGAACTTTAGCTTCGCCGGTAGAGAAAGGCGGGAAGTTATAGTGCAACAAGAAACGTTCGTTGCCCTGGAAAGTAACTCCGTCGATTTTCTTTTCATCTTGTTTTGTTCCAAGGGTAATTGAAGAAAGAGACTGAGTTTCGCCACGGGTGAAAATAGCTGAACCGTGCGATCCTGGCAGATAACCCACTTCGCCCCAGATTGGGCGGATTTGGCGGGTGTTACGGCCATCCAAACGGATGCCGTCGTCCAAAATCATGCGGCGCATGGCTTCTTTTTCAACATCGTGGTAATATTTTTTAATCAGTTTGATGTTGGTAGCCAAGTCAATTTCTTCGTTGGCAGCATTTTCTTCTTTGTATTTTTCGATGAATTCGGCAACAATGGTTTCGAATCCTTCAATGCGCGCATGTTTGTCGTCGATGCGTTGTGTGCAAAGTGCATAGCATTTCGGGTAAAGTTCTTCGAAAACTCTGGCTTTAATATCGGCATCGTTCACTTCGTGGCAGTAGGCGCGTTTTACTTTACCAACTTCGGCTGCCAGCTCTTCCTGAGCCTTGCAATGAACTTTAATGGCATCGTGAGCAACTTTGATGGCTTCGAGCATTTCTTCTTCAGATACTTCGTCCATCTCGCCTTCAACCATCATAATGTTGTCGTACGAAGCGCCAACCATGATGTCTAAATCAGCGTTTGCCAATTGTGAGTAGGTAGGGTTCACAATCAATTTTCCATCGATGCGGGCAACGCGAACTTCAGAAATTGGTGTTAAGAAAGGTACATCTGATACTGCGATGGCAGCAGATGCGGCTAACCCGGCAAGCGAGTCGGCCATAACTTCAGCATCAGCCGAAATAAGGCTTATCATCATTACTGTTTCGGCATGGTAATCGGCTGGGAAAAGTGGACGTAAGGCCCGGTCAACTAAACGAGCTACCAGGATTTCCTCGTCCGATGGGCGTGATTCACGTTTCATAAATCCGCCAGGGAAACGTCCGGCTGCAGAAAATTTTTCGCGATAGTCAACCGATAACGGCATAAAATCAACGTCGGCATTTGCATCTTTTGCTGATACCACTGTGGCCAGCAACATGGTTTCACCCATTCTGACAACTACCGCACCATCGGCCTGTTTTGCAAGTCGGCCTGTTTCGATGGTAATAGTGCGGCCATCTCCAAGATCAATTGTTTTAATAATTGCTTGATTCATAATTTTTAATAATAATATTTTTCAACTGGTACATACTTAAATGGGTGTGGTGGGGAATTTAGTCCGGCAAAACTGTTTTGCAGAACAAATGCGACTAAAAAAATTGTACCTCAGATTTTTAGGCGCGTATAAAAATAAGAAAAGGCAATGAATTCATTGCCTTTTCTTTGAAAATTATCGACGTAAGTTAAGGTCTTTTACAATTGCGCGGTAACGGGCAATGTCTTTTTTCTTCAGGTAATCGAGCAAGCTTCTGCGTTTACCTACTAAAGTAGTCAGTGCGCGTTGAGTGCTGAAATCTTTTTTGTTTTCTTTCAAGTGGTCAGTCAGGTGATTGATACGGAAAGAGAACAAAGCGATCTGTGCTTCAGGAGAACCTGTGTTGGTAGCTGATTTTCCGTATTTCTCGAAAATCTCAACTTTCTTTTCTGATGATAAATACATGTAATTTTGTTTTTAATTGTTGTACAATATTTAAGCCGCAGCATCGCTTTCAATAACAACAGCTTAAAATTAATTTTAAAAAGTCGGGCAAAAGTAAACAAATATCTTTGAATTTCAAGGAGCTAACTAAATATTTTAGCAGCGCAAATTGCTTATTCGCTTTGCCGTCGGATTTTTTTGCCGCCAAATCCAACCGCCACTCCAACTTTTATGAAGCTCGACGAGTGAAAATTTGAGTCGTCCTGGTTGAGCCAGAAATAGCTGCAATTAATTTTAAAGGTTGCCTTTTCGCTCATGCCAAAGTTTAACACACTAAACTTTATTCCCCAAATTGAATTGTCGAAATAATTTCTGTTGAATCCGGAGTGACTGTATTCGCCATTTACATAGCGAGTGTTTTCCCAATAGTAATAGGAGGAGTTTTCTTTGTTATAGCCGGTAATTAGGTATTCTACTGCGGGCCCAATTGCAACAGACATCGTGCTGTCGATTTTAATCTGTGCCTGAATAGTGGCTTCCGCGAAAAAATTGAGCATCTGGTATTTGGTTGCCGAGTGTGCGCCTAATCCGCCAGAGCTCAGGTTTGGTGACGAATATTGCACATTGACACCAATTTCTTTATTGACTGTAAAATCTTTGTCGGGTCGGCACCACGAATGAGTAATTCCGAGGGTAAGAAAAGTTGGGGGCGTGCATCCTCGGTCGTAATAGCTCTCAAAATCCTTACTTTTCAGGATATTGGCCCCTGCACTGAAAAATGTCTGGCTTGAAGCCTGTCCGTAACTTTTTGCAGCAAGTAAAACTGCAAATAGCATTGTTAGCGAGAGAAATCGTATCATTTCTGACTTTCTATTGTATTTCTAAACTCTTTTATCTGTTCGGGCGAACCAAGCACAAAGAGTTGATCGCTCCGGCTCAAAGTCAATTCGGGAGCAGGATTGAAAACATATTTTGCGCCGCTGATTTTAATGCCAATGATATTTATTCCAGATTTGTCTTTCGATTGAAGCACTTTGATTGGCTTATTCACAAACTGAGATGCCAGGTGTGTACATGAAATTTCTTCGAGGCTAACGTCAACACTTTTTTGAAGAAGTATGTATTCTAAAAACTCAACAACATCGGGCTGGGTCACCAATTTTGCCATACGCTGTCCGCCAATGCGTTCGGGCATAATTACGTTTGTCGCACCAGCTCTCCTGAGTTTTGTTATCGACTCAATCTCCGACGCACGGCTAACAATTTTCAATGCCGGGTTAATGCTTCGGGCGGTTAGTACTACAAAAACATTGTCGGCATCATTAGGCGTTGTGGCTATCAGCGCTTTGGCATGTTCTATTCCTGCTTGGAAAAGAACTTCTTCGTGAGTCGCATCGCCCCTGATATACAATAGGTTTTCGTCTTCCCGAACACGGTTGATAACATTTTCGCGTTTGTCGATCACCACGAAATCCATTCCCGAGTCTCGCAGCTCCATGGCAGCCTGTTCTCCGTTTCGGCCATAGCCAATAATGATGGTATGGTCTTTCAGTTTCATGATTTTCTTATCCACTCTGTATGTTTTTAGATATTCTTTCAATTCGCCGTCGAAAACAAATTTGGCAAGGCTCGAACCAACCCAGGCTAAACTCCCTAAACTGAACATGATTAGTCCAGATGTGAATAATTTTCCAACGTCGGAAAGTGGGTGAATGACAGCAAACCCGACAGTTGAAATCGTTATTATTGTCATGAAAAAGGCATCGATGAGCGGGTATTGCTCGTGGCCCCAATAAAAAATAGTTCCGGATGAAAGGAGCAATACCAGCAAGACTGACCCAGTGCGGAGAGTCTGGTTCGAAACTGCCTGAAATTTATTGAAGGGCTGGTTCATCGTTACTTTGCTTGACCGAAGTTATGATTTTTGCGCCTATCTGGCAATGTAAACATTTTTTGTTTTCGCAATATTGCTTTTTCAGATGAATTAATGCCTGGCTTTCAAATGCCGACCGGCTATCGATTCCAAGTTCTGCCCATTTATCGGTAATTTGGTTTGATTCCGGAGAAAGTTTTTCCAGGAAATTCAGTGCCCGATCTTTCATTGCCTGGCTCAAATGTTGGTCGCCGTAAACAAACAGGAGCGGGGAGATGGTGTTAATTACCAGGTTCTGAAAGAATGAATCGCCAATATGTTTGGGCTTATTTTCACGCGATGTTTTGTTGAACTGGTAATGTGTGTTCCAGTATTCAGAAGCTGTAATGTTGAACAGTTCACGCAATTCTTCTAAATCTTCGATTTCCAGAATTCTGGAAAAAAGTGCTGAGGACTGATGGATTAGCGAAGCTAGTTGTGCAATTCGTATGGTAGGAAAATTAACCGGTCGCAGCCGCATAAATTTCCACAAGTGGGCATCAACACCCGAAAGATTGTACTTTTTATACAGAAATGAATATTCGTTCCGAAGCGATAGAAAATAATCGTCGCCAAGTAAAACTTCGTTTAGCAAGCCGGAACTCCCGAACAGAAGAGCTTCGATCTGGAGCAGGCTGTTTTTGTGTTTTGCGAGAATTTGAAGCGGAAGTGAACGGGCCAGTAATTCGAACGGAAGCGAATTGATTTTCATCCCGAAGTTTCGGGCCAGCAACTGGTAGAATGTCTCGTTCCAGTTATTGGTGTTTTGCTGCAATATTTCCAGAATTGCTTCGGTTTTCGATTGCAGTCGTTCAATCATTAACGAGCTATACCAAAATCGCAGGATAAAAGCATCGACATTGGGTAGTTTTTCTTCGCAGGCAATCCATTTTTTCGATTTCAGCAATTGCTCGAAGTTCTCAAGAATTTCAGACCGATATTTTAGTTCCAGCGTTGGCAATTCCTGTTGGTTAACAATCACAGGTTTGTCGAAATGTTCAACAACGTGGAGGATAACATTGCTGTATGCCTCGTCTTCGTCGTGTTTATGAAGCATCCAGTGCGAAGATTTTTGATGAATTTCGATGTTCCCGGCCCAGGTTGTTTCACCTATTTTTATGCGGGCATTAAAAAAATCTGGTCCTGAATCAAAATTCGGCCTGCCGGTTGATAAAATCTGTAACGGTCTCCCATCAACAGTTTGAAGCTGGTCGCTGGTGAACAAGTGATGTTCCCAAATGAATTGTAAGAATTCTTCTTTCATTTTAAACCGGTATTGTTAAAGAGGAGAAAAGCTCGGTTCTTCTCTTTAAATTTAACAAAACAGATTCAATTTACAGTTAGTCAGAACAAAACTTTGAAGCCTTGCTTTTTAATTGTTTGCCAGGCAGCAACAAACGAAAATTCGTCGAGAATGTCTATTCGGTTTCTTCTGAGTAGTTTTTTTATAGCTTTTTGCGACTCTTTGTCGAAGTGGGAAAGTAGGTTGCTCTTGTTTGGCTTTACTGGAGAAAAGCCTTTATCAGGAAAATAAAAATAGTAAAGATATTCCTGCTCGTAAGCCATGTTTTTCAATTTTCCAGTACTGTCGCGGTATGGCGAAACTTCATTTAGGTTTACTTTTCGGTAGCACATCAAATTCGGCGAGTCTGTACTGAGTATCTCAAAATAGCGATCAGCTTTTGCCCAATTATCAAACGGATATTTTTGAAACGAGTGAATAACTCCATCCTTGTCTTTGAACGAAAAGGCTGAAACGGTTGCTTTATCAATTCTGATTTGAGTTTTGATTTGTTCGTTGAAGTAGATTATTTCGTCTTTGTACGAACTGTATTTTAAGTAAAGGCTATCAAGTGCTTCTCCATTGGTGAATTCAACTTTGCCAATACACCAGCCATCGGTAAAATAGGGTTTTCCGTCGTAAACATTGTACACTTCCTGCTTTGTTCCTTTTATTTTAACCGAGTCCCAGCCTCTTGTCGGGCCTGTTTGAGCCTGTAGGTCAGACCCAATGGCGCAAGCAAAAAGCAAAAAGATTAATTTGATAACTGTTTGATTCATATTTATTTCACTTCAAACTGTTTTTTACTGCAAACTAACGTTCCATCTTTTAGCCTTCCCCATACCGAAACACAATACTTTCCAACAATTGATGAGGTTTTAAAGTCAACCTGAATAGAATCTTGTGGTTTTAAAGACGGCGCCCAATATAAGACCTGCCTCAAATCGGGTATGTTTTGGTCTTTCTGTTCCCAGTCGGTTAGTTTTATTTTGGGCTGGACGGCATCGACAGTGGCATGAATAAACTGGTCGTTGTCTTGAAAAATTGAATAGTCGCCTTTCGTGGTGTAAATGGCAACCACTCCCGGAAATCTCAAATTGCCGTAAAAACGCTCAATTGAGCAAATTTCGATTCTTTTCACGTCCTGAGTTCCCATGTCTTTGATCAGGTTCAGGTTGCGAATGGGGATTCCGTCAATCAACGTCAGCGGCATATCGTCGAAATAACCACTTGCTGCTGAGTTTAATACCTGCAAACTTGGCTCATTGTTGTAATTTCTGAATTTAACTCCGGGAAGTAATTCCCGCGATATTTCGGTGAAATTGGGTAAATCGATAAAGAGATGTGGATCGATTGTTTTATTCGGGTTCCCGTAATACGGATATTCTTTTGTCCGCCCGCGAGTTGTTTGCTCAATTTTAAACGGTCGTTGCTCAAAGATTTTCTGAAAAGTTATCGCATCAATGTTTCTCGAATTGCTTGTTTTAAAAGAGTCGGTTACAGGCTGCATCGTTGTTGCCGGACGCATTTCTCCAGAGATAAAGCTGTCGTCGATAGTTATTTTCAGGCGCTGCAACGGGCTTGAGCTAAAGCATTGAATGAAGGGCTGAATTGTGCCGGAATAGTTATTGAGCTGAAAATAGAATTTTCCATCGCTTCTGGTTTGGTAATATTGAAATCCGGGAATGGAATCGGGAATAGTGAAAAAAACATTGATTCCGTAAGCGGGCTGCAAATTTTTCTTATCAACTACAGTACCCGATAAAACCAGTCCCTCTTGTTGTGAGTTATTGCCTAAAACTGAATTTTCTGATTTCCAAAGTGTAGAGCCCGATCTAAACTGATCGTCGAGTAGGGAAATGCTGACAGCGATGTCGCCATCCAGCGAGTTCGCGAAAGTCTGATCAAGATTGACAGTTAGGCTATTGTTCGCATTAGTTCCTAATTTCTCCGGAAGATTTTCAATTTTTATGTCGTTGTTTTCATGCTCGGTTGCATTGATTTGTGCTAATCGCGGAATTTGTTTAGTTTTTTCAAGCCCAACGAAGCGGTTGGCGATCCATACTTCTTTTACAGCTTTTAATTGATCGCCTGTATTTTTCGAATACGATCTCAAAACGTAAGTTCCTGTGCTAAGCGAGTCGGGCAACTGTAAAAAGCCGTCAGCCTGATTGTTGTTAATCTCAAGTATTGCTCCTGAAACTCTTTTCCCTTGAAGATTCAGCAAATCGACATAGTTTACCTTTGACTGTCCGCTCGTGGAAGTAAATGCTTTTACGAGCATTGTTTCTCCGGCAACGTAAACGTCGCGATCAGAAAAAACCGACGTTGGCAAATTCTGTTGCGCGTTTAAGTAAACGCAATTAGAAATTAGAAACAGTAATATGGTTAGTTTTCGTTTCATTCTGTAAATCATCAGTTTTGATAACTTTCCCAAAAAGAGGGGTACACACCAACTAAATATCCACTATCTGAAATATCCGGGTATCGGTTTATCTTTTTCTGCACAGCAGTTTGGCTGTACGCCGAACCGGTTCTTATAAAATACCTGTACTGACGATAGGAGTTTACGTTGAAAAAACCTACGACTTTTTTTGTCTTGTCGGTTTTGCACGACACATTTGTCGGAATCTGAGCCAGAACCGGATCGAAAAGATTGCCTTCGGCAGTGAACTGTTTGTCGAGCGCCTCATAAAAGTCGTACGAATCTTTCGTAATTCCGTATTGATCTACCATCACTATCCATCCATAGAAATCTTGTTTGGCCGAGTCCAGATATTGTTGTGTATCATAGGCAAGCGAGAGAACGGTATGGTTTTTAATGTTGGAGGTTCCGGTATAGTCGCCTTGTCCGGCAATATTGAAATTGCCGTTATCGTATCTTGATTTCCATCCATAATAAGGTGGGGCAACTTTAAAAGGATTCATTGGAGGAATATATACCCACTCTAAAACAGTTCGCCAGGTAAATCTGAAGTATTTGAGCTGTGGCGAAAGTGAAACGTCAACTTTAATATCCCGAACTGGGTTTTCAACCGTGAAGGGTACGCCATACGCATCTGTACTGTAGGTTTTGTCTATCCTGTGTACGGTATAAAGCGAGTCAATGCTAGGAAGCGGCGGCATGGTAACCGGATCTGATTCATAGGTTTGATCTCCATAATAAATTCGGAGTGTGTATGTTTTGTCAGGAACCGCGACTTTCGAAAATGTGAAATAGCCATTTGACTGCTGCTTGGCAGGTGTTGCGCTTGAACCTGATTCAATTAGCTCAACGTTGGCGTTGGTGATCATCTCGTCAGGATTGGTGCTATAGAAATCTTTTGTTTTTGTAAGTTTTACAAAATTTTTTGAAGCGTCGTTGGTGAACATCGATTCCACCACAAGCATACTTTCCGAACTGTCTAATTCAGGCGTATAGTATTCTTCGCACGAAGCAAACAGCAACATGCCCAGAAAAAAAGCGACCAATTTCCCGGCGGTGGTTTTCAGGTAATATTTTTTTACGTGCTTCATCAGAATTTGAAATTATAAGTGATTGAGGGAACCGGAACTCCAATTACTGAAAGCTTATAAATTGCGTTGGTTGTTTTATTGACCTGTTGTATAGAGGCTTCTTTCCGGTAGAAAATGGAATAGGCGTTCTTTCTTCCATAAAGGTTATATACCGAGAATGTCCAACTGCCTTTCCACATTCTTTTTTTGCGAAGGTTCTCGTCTAAAGTAATGCTCACATCCATACGATGATAAGGGGGCATGCGGTATTTATTCCGGTCTGAATAGTAAACAACTTGTTGTCCATCGTAGGTGTATTTCTGTTCGGGCAGTGTTACCGGGCGTCCCGATGCCAAGACAAAATTTCCGGAGAAACGCCAGCGTCGGCTAATCTTATAATTAAAAACTGTTGACAAGTCGTGTGGCTTGTCGTAAACCGACGGATAGAATTTCTTGGCATTAATAATATCTTCGTCGAATTTGTTGTCGGTTTGGCGCATTGTCCTGGAATATGTGTAACTAATCCACCCGTTTAATCTCCCTGTATTCTTCTTCAGGAAAAGTTCGAGTCCGTAAGAGTAGCCTTTTGCGTTAATTACATCGGTTTCAACGTGCTTATTCATAACAAGAACGGCACCATCTTTATATTCAAGCAAATTTTTAAGGTTTTTGTAATAGACTTCTACCGAAGTTTCGTACAATCCTCTTTTGGGATTCTTGAAAAGACCCACGGCAAACTGATCGCTGATTAATGGTTTTACGTAGGTATCGCTGGATTTCCAGAAATCGGCAGGAGACATTACTGAAGTGTTGGATACTTGATTCATAAACTGGTGTATCCGCTGATAGCTCAGCCGAAAAGATCCATTGTTGTCGCCGTTTAACTTAAGCGAAATGCGGGGCTCAAGTCCTTTATAAGCTTTTATAATCTTTCCTGAGCCATAAATCGTAGAGTCGATAACAGTGGTTGGACTTATTGATTGGGCTGGGTCGTATTTTAGTACTGTTGCCGGACCAAGATTCATGAAATGTGCGTAACGTAATCCAACATTCAGTGCAGCTGACGTAGATAAATCGATGTCATCGTCAATAAATGCTCCCAATTCTATTGATTGGTCATGAGGAATTTTCTCACCGATTATATTTGTTGACGATCCTGCCGGTTTTATTTCTCCGGGCTGAATTTTATATCCAATTGCCTGAAATCCTGTATTTATACGGTGTTTTTCGTTTGGTAGCCAGGAGAGTATGTACTTTAAGTTCCCATATTGTAACCCGGTAAGCAAGTGGTAATCGTTTTCAGCTTGGTCTTCATCTTTTTGTTCAAGTTTGAAGGAGTATCTGCTGTATGAAAGATTTAAATTTGAGAGGAGCTTTTTCGATATTCCCGCTTTCCACGTCGCCGATCCGATAAGGTTCCCGTAGTTATATAAAGAGTTCGAGTTTAGGTTAAAAACGTCATTGCTTGCGTAACCCATAATTTTTAAAGTATTGTTTTGCCCTAGCACTAGGTTTAGCGTTCCGTTCACATCATAAAAGTGTGCAACCGAGTTCAAAAATTGAGCGTTTCTCGACTGGCGCATTATCCAGTCAGAATATGTTGTTCGGCCACCGATGAGGAAGGTACTTTTTTTCTTTTTTACGAGCGGTCCTTCCAGCGTAATTCTACTGTTAATTAATCCTATGCCGCCATATAGCTTCAAATTTTCTGTATTCCCATCTTTCAGTTTTACTTCCATAATAGACGAAACGCGCTCTCCATAAGATGCCGGAATACCTCCTTTGAAGAGTGTTACATCCTGAACAGCATCGGGATTAATCATAGAGAAAAAGCCAAACAAGTGCGATGTGTTGAAGACAGGAGCACCTTCCAACAAGATCAGGTTTTGATCGGTGTTACCTCCCCGAACGTTAAATCCGGAAGACATTTCTCCAACACTTTGCACGCCCGGCATCATCACCACGCTCTTTATAATATCAGCTTCGCCCATCATCACCGGCAGTTCCTTGATTATTCTCGAATTCACTTTCACCATGCTCATTTGTGCTTTCGATGCTTTGGCACTTTCGCCAGTTATGGTTACTTCCTCAAGATTATGCGTCTCCTCAAATAATTCAAAGTCAGCTTTGCCGGTCTCAATTAACTTTATTTTTTGGTTCAAAACCTCGTATCCCATAAACGAAACCTGTAATGTAAAGTCGCCAGTCGGAAGTTCAAGTTCATAATTTCCCAAGGCATTACTTGTAACCCCGATCCCGGTTTGCGGATGAAATATCACAGCTCCTGCCAGCGGCTCATTATTTTTTCCGTCGAGTATTTTGCCTTTAAGTTTTGCGGTGGCATAACGACCTTGGTTAAGCAAATTTCCGATTATCATCACAGTCGATTCGCCCGATCCAGAAACGATTTTTCCGTCGCTGCCCTTTGGAAAAATTACAACGGAGTTATTCTGAAAGAATTTGTAGTTGAGTGATTGCTTGTCGAACAATAGGTTTAATGCCTGAATTAAAGGCTGATTGTTGAATTTCTGGTTAATCACATATGGTTTAATCCACTCTTGCCGATAATAAAAATGGATATTGTATTCTTTTTCAATCGTTTTGAAAAAATCTTCAAGTTTTGTTTTCTGGAAATCTCCACTAATAAGTGTTTCTTGTATGCTTTGAGCGTAAATTCTTGTAGTCAGGCAGATAACAAAAACGATAGAAAAAAATAGTTTGAGAAATATAGTTAAGTTGTTTTTTTTCACAAATTGGGTTTCAGTTGGTTAAATGAATTCTGGTGGCTAAAGTTAGAAATTAAGAATTAACTAAATGTATTTTAGACAAAAAGATTTATGTAAGGTTTAATCAAATGAATTTATCATCTTGAACTTTTCGATCAATTTTGCATTAAATTGTAATTGCAGAAAGAAGGAATGAAATAGCCATGTGCGCTAAAGCTCGCACCAACCGAAAATGCAGAAATGGCTATTCCATGAGTACGTGCCAAAACACGATTAAAAAACAAAAAAATTATACGAATGAATAACTTATTTTTGATTGAAGAAAAACGAAGATGGAAAAAAGCTCAGGAAATATCTCACATTTAATCAAGCGGAGAGCGCAAGAACTGGGTTTTCTGGATTGTGGAATTTCTGAAGTTCACTTTCTCAAAGAAGAAGAGGACCGTTTGAGGCGTTGGCTTCAGGCAGAAATGAATGGCGAAATGAACTACATGGAGAACAACCTCGAAAAGAGGCTCAATCCGGGGCTTCTCGTAGAAAATGCCAAGTCGGTTATCTCGGTGTTGTTAAATTACTTTCCCGTAGTAGGTCAGTCTGATCCAGATGCACCCGTTTTGTCTAAATATGCATATGGCGTTGATTATCATTTTGTAATGAAGGATAAGCTGGCCGAGTTACTTCATTTTTTGCAAACTGAAATTGCACCATGCGAAGGACGTTGTTTTGTCGATTCGGCACCGGTGCTCGACCGGGCGTGGGCAGCCTGTGCCGGTTTGGGCTGGATTGGCAAAAACACAAATCTGATATCGCCTGAACATGGCAGTTTTTTCTTCATTGGCGAGCTAATTGTCGATTTGGAATTACCTGCTGATGAAAAAGTTGTTAGGAACCACTGCGGAAATTGCACGCGTTGCATTGATGCCTGCCCAACAAAAGCAATTATTGAACCTTACGTGCTTGATGCAAGAAAATGCATTTCGTACCAAACCATTGAAAATAAGGGCAAAATTGATCCGGAGCTGAAAGGAAAGTTTAAAAACCGCATGTTTGGTTGCGACATCTGCCAGGATGTGTGCCCGTGGAACCTGAAGTCGGTACCACACTTAGAACCAGCATTTGTTGCCAACGAAAGCGTGTTAAAAATGAAAAAAGAAGAATGGTTCAGCCTTGATAAGGCAACTTTTAATAAGCTTTTCAAAAAATCAGCGGTGAAGCGCGCGAAATTTGAGGGACTGAAAAGAAATCTTGATTTTCTGGCCGAATAAAAAAGCAAAAGGAAGCAAATTTGCTTCCTTTTGTGGTGCCTCCAAGAATCGAACTAGGGACACATGGATTTTCAGTCCATTGCTCTACCAACTGAGCTAAGGCACCATTTTTAATCCGGTGCGGATCGTTTGTAAGTTACTTTGTCGGCGTTGGTACAACCGTTTCGCTTACGGGGTGCAAATATAGACCAAATATTTTAACTACAAAACAAATGGAACAATCTGGCTGATTTTTTTTTGTCTTTTGGGGGCAAAATGTTAGTTATCAGTTGGTTATATGGCGAAGAAAATTGGAATCTGCCTGAAATTTCTGATTAGAAGATTAATTCTGAGGGCTAATAAGTAAATATCGGTTTGATTTTTAGCGAAATCGAAGCTATTTCATACTTTTGCAGTCCAAAATTTCACTCATTTACTCGATGTTGCAAACCTTCGTTTTAAAAAATGGTATTCGGATTGTTCATCAGGAAGTTAATTCGCCTGTATCGCATTTTGGCGTGATAATCAACACTGGATCAAGGGACGAGGAAGAAAACGAACAGGGCATCGCTCATTTTATTGAGCATGTTATTTTTAAAGGCACCAAAACCAGGAAAGCCTTCCATATTTTAAACCGGATTGAAGACGTTGGTGGAGAATTGAATGCGTACACTACGAAGGAAGAAACAGCTGTTTATGCAACTTTTTTGAGCGAATATTATCAGCGGTCGGTAGAGCTAATCAGTGATATTCTCTTTAATAGTGTGTTCCCGGCAAAAGAGCTCGAACGCGAGAAGGAGGTGGTTTTCGAGGAAATCAACTCATATAAAGACAGCCCATCGGAGTTGATTTTTGACGAATTTGAGGAGATTTTGTTCGCCGGACATCCGATTGCCCGCAACATACTTGGGCTTCCGGAGCAGATTAAGGGCTTCAATAAGGATAGTATCCTGAAATTTATGGACGGCAATTACCACACCGATCAAATGGTTTTGAGCTCCATCGGGAATATTCCAATGTCGAAAATCATTCGTCTGGCCGAAAAATATTTCGGTAGCATTCCTCAGAGGTTAAGAGTAAAAAGCCGCGTCAATCATTATTTATATAAGCCGGAAACGAGGACAGTCCAGAAAGATACGTTTCAGTCTCATTGCATCATTGGCAATATTGCGCCGGATGTTTACAGTACGAATCGAATGACAATGGTGCTGTTGAATAATATCCTTGGCGGACAATCGATGAATTCCCGTCTGAATATGGCTCTGAGAGAGCGAAACGGAATGGCATACAATGTTGAATCAAATTACACTGCTTATTCTGATACCGGTGAGTTTAGCATTTACTTCGGAACAGACAAGGAAAACCTCGACGATGCCCAGGCGTTGGTGTACAAGGAATTGCAGAAAATGCAGAAATCGCCTATGGGAATAGTGCAGTTGAGCCGGGCAAAGAAACAATTGATCGGGCAATTGGCTATTTCAACCGAAACCAGGGAAGATTTGATGCTTTCTATTGGTAAAAGCATGTTGTTTTTCAATCAGGTTGACCCACTTGAAGCGGTTTTTAAAAAGATAGAAAGTATTGAAGCAAGCGAAATTATGGAGATTGCCAACCTGGTTTTCGATGTAAATACAAACAGCACGTTAATTTACCTTTAGTATGACCGATAGCTTGCAGCTCGACCAGTATATTCTTGAGCACACCTCTCCTGAAGACGATTTTTTGAAAGAGCTGGATCGTGAAACGCATCTTAAAGTTTTGCGTTCGAGAATGTTGTCGGGACATTTGCAAGGGCAAATTCTCAGTATGATCAGCTGTATGATCAGGCCAAAATATATTCTCGAGCTTGGAACGTTTACCGGCTATTCTGCTCTATGCCTGGCCAAAGGATTGCAAGACAATGGAAAATTGCATACAATCGAGATTGACGACGAGTTGGAGGCGATTGCCCGGAAATATTTCGAAAAATCGGGGATGGGTAGTAAAATAGTACAACACATTGGCGACGCCAGAGAAATTATTTCAACGCTGGAGCCAAGTTTTGACCTGGTTTTTATTGATGCTGACAAGCGAGAATATTCAGAATATTACAATTTGGTTTTTAACCGGGTCTCAGTTGGTGGCTTCATTCTTGCCGATAACATATTGTGGAATGGCAAAGTTGTTGATCCGGATGAGGCGAACGACGAGCAAACTCGTGGAATTCTCGACTTCAACGAGTTGGTTAACAATGATAAAAGGGTGAAAAATGTCATTCTGCCCATTCGCGACGGAATAATGATCGTTCAGAAGGTAGCCGAATAGAACTATCGCCTTCCTTTTCTCAAATTTTTTTTCCGGTGTTTAATTTTGGCTATTTCGAAGAGCCTACAACAGTTTCTGCTGGTGGCATATTTTGGTTCTCCTATTAATTCTATTATCCGTAAGCAAGTTATCAAAACGGACGGGACTTGTATTGCCTCATTAATGCTCACGTAATAGAAATTTTCAATTGTTTTAATGCGATGGTGTCTTCAGTATATTGATTATTAGTGTGCTGTGCAATTATTAAAACGCTTTTAATATAAACGTAACGCTTCTGTAAATGAAGATTATTCATTCTGTAACCATTAACCAGTTCCTTCGCTTCGGAATATAAAGCGACTCAAATCTTACTTGTTACAGCTAAAAATCACATTAACGAAAGCGTTTTTTAAATGAATCTAAAACAAATTGCGTTGCTTGCCTCGCTGCTGGTTATCTCTATTGTGGGCAAGTCCCAATCAGGACTTATTAAAGGAATCATCACTGATGCAAATACCAAAGAATCGTTAATCGGAGCCACAGTTGTGATCCAGGGAACAACCAAAGGAGCATCAACCGATTTCGACGGAAATTACCAAATTGACAAAGTTAAAGCCGGAAGTTACAACCTCGTAATTTCCTACATCTCGTACGACAACCAGATTATTCGCGTGGATGTTGCTGAAGGAAAAGAAACCATATTAAATATTGCGCTTAAATCGGCAACTCTAAATATTGACGAAGTTAAAGTTACTGCTAAACGCCGCGATAATACTGAAGTTTCGATGATCTCGTCGATTAAATCGAGCAACCTGATTGTGAGCGGAATTACGGCTCAGCAAATTGGTAAATCGCAGGATAAGGATGCCGC
>DAOPZV010000048.1:0-9719 GCA_035353575.1 Prolixibacteraceae bacterium
AAGCACCGCTCCCTGAGTTTGTCGAAGGGAGCTATCTACGCTTTCGGCTATAACTTTTCGCCAACTCCGGCAAATCTCCATTTCTCCATTCAATTAATGCGATCTTTTTCTCCCTACTCCAGCCTTTAATTTGCTGCTCTCGATTATAAGCAAGGTCAATTCTGTTGTATTCTTCCCAGTAAACCAATTCAACGGGTAATCGTTTGCGTGTATGGTTTGCTCCTTTTCCGGCCTGGTGTTCTTTCATCCGGCGTTCCAAGTCGTTGGTGCTTCCCGTATAAAAACTTCCATCGACGCAAAGAAGTATGTAGAGGTAGCCTTTCATGTTTAAATATAGCGAATTATGCCCAAAAATATTTCGGCAAACAGCCCATATTTAACACACTGCTCCCTGAGCTTGTCGAAGGGAGCAAGGGAGGCTTCCAATGGTCCGGCCTTCGACTGCTACGCGCTCAGACCTCGGTGGAGCGCAGAACTATCCTCTTTATTGAACGTTGACGTTTGGAGTTTTGCGGGCATAGTCGTTGTGTCAGTCACCGCTCCCTGAGCCTGTCGAAGGGAGCTTGTCGAAGGGAGCACATTCCCAAGTATTAAGAGTGCCCTTTCACTACAATCTTTAACACTTTCAGGTTCAGAACAACGAACCGAATGGCTTGCCACAGCAAACAATTGCGCCAAAACAAAGTGGCTTTGGTGGGCATGGGCGCGTAATAATCTTGGGTGTATCCTCTGCCGTTTTTCATATTGTATTTGTTTAAATTGTTCGTAATCAATTATTCAGGAAGCAAATACCAGAAGGGGTAACCTTTGGCTTTGTGCAAAAACATGTAGTGCATAAACAGTTTCATCCAGTGGCCGGCCAAACCGGGTTCGCCCATCGTGTCGTTGATGTTGCGGCCCCATTCCGGGTATTTTTCCCAATCCGGAACAATTGGTGAAACGGTCATGGTGGCCGAATTGCCATTCAACATTCCGTAGCCAGCCGAAACAATGCAGGCGGCTCCCATTTTTCCCATCGAAGCGCGGTGTTTCAATTTCGGTTTGCCCGAACTAATCCATTCAGTAATGTTTTGAGCTACAATTTTTCCCATTACTCCAGAAGGCATCCCGGTGCGCGGCGGCGATGGAAAAATAGCCGTTCCGTTTTTGCTTTTCTGAGGTTTCGAAATGGGGTGGGGAGGTGCGAAAGCAATTCCGGGGGCAAAAATGTTTTCAAACTCCGGGTTTTGGTACGTCGATGGCCAGTCCTCAATCGACCACTTTTCGTAGGGTTTCGCGGTATAGTTGGCATCCACTTTCATCAGGTTATTGGGCATGAAAAGGCGCGTAGTAATGTCGTCGCCATTCCTGGCGAAAGCTTTTATGCCGTGCCCCGAAAACGATGGAATGAGCATGGCAAAATCGAACGGTTCTTCCTTGTATTCGCCGTCGAGTGTTTCGTACAGAATTTTGTTGGGCTCAATTTTATAAACTCCGGCCTGCTTAATCCACTCAATGCCACGCTCGATAAAGAACGATTCGGTAAAAATTTTGGTTGAAGTGATGTATCCGCCTTTTTTCAGGAATGCGCCGCCCATGCCAAAATCGCCCAATTCGTATTCGTTCGAAATCCATTTGATTTCGGCCATGTCTCGCAATCCCCGTTTGCGAATTTCGTGTTCCACATTCAGGATGTATTCAAAAGCGGCGCCCTGGCAGGTCGAAAGTGCGTGACCCGTGCCAATCACAATTTTTTGCCGTTGGCCGGCTTTCATTTTTTCAATGGCTTCCTGAAGTTTTGTCCATGCGTTGGCGGCATGGTCGTAGGTACAAACCGAGACGGTGTTGTTTTCGGGGCCGAGGCCAGGGGTTGCTTCGAAATTCAGTCGCGGGCCGGTGGCATTTACCAGAAAGTCGTACCATACATCTTCTGTTTCGCCACGCTTTTCGGCTCCGGTATATTCAATTCGAACAAATCCTTTTTCCTGAATGACATCGCCTTCAGGATGAATGGAGGTGCATTTGGCTTGTTTGTATATGGTTCCCCAGCGGTTGTATAGCGGAGCAAGCTTAAACCGAACCTGATCGATATTCATTTTCCCAACTCCGACCCAAATATTGGACGGAACCCATTGGTAAAACTGGTTGGGGGTAACAACAACGACCTCGTGCTTTTTTGAAAGCCATTTGCGCAGGTAAGCCGATGCTGTGTGTCCGGCAATTCCTGAACCTAAAACAACAACTCTAGCCATGATTGATGATTTTAAAGGTTGTGATTTGTTCGTTTTTAATTTCTTAAATATATCTATTTATGTAGATATAATAGGTGAACAAGTGGCTTGATTTTAAGTTTGAGAATATGTTGTATAAAATCATTTTGATCGGAATGAGGCAAAAAAAAGCTCAGAGCAACATTGTAACCCTGAGCTTTTTTAATTTACGCCCTGTTCCGGCTATTTTAACACCATGCTTTTGTCGTTCGAAAGGTTGAGCAAGCCGACGTAAAGCAACTTGGCGGCATCTTCCATTAATTCAGGAGTTAAGCCGTCGGTATTATCAAGTGGGTGATGGTAATACACGGTTTTAACGGTTCCGGTAGTCCAAAGCTCAATGGTTTTATAGCCATTCCGCTGGAAAATAGCAGCATCGGTGCGCGGCCTTCCGTAATTTTTTTGCCATTCATTGGCCTTCATGTCGCGGTGTATGTACTTGTTGTTGGCTTCCTGCAACGGATTTGCCAATTCAGGATAAGTTTTCCCGTTTCCCAGCAAAAAGCCTGTTCCGTTGCCAACCATGTCCAGATTGATCATACCAACTACTTTTTCTTTTGGCCAAATTGGCGATTCGACATATTTTGAACTGCCAAACAAACCGCATTCTTCGCCGCCGAAGAAAATAAAAATAACAGTTCTTCCGGGTTTTATTTCGGAGCTTGCAAAAGCTTTGGCTGCCGCCAGAATATCCGACGATCCCGACGCATTATCGAGCGCACCCGGGAAAACGCATCCCGCGCTTCCAACAGCATCGAGGTGGGCGCCAACAATTATTGCTTCGCTTTTCAGTTCAGGATCAGTGCCTTCGATTATTCCAACGACATTGCACGAACGGCTGTCTGCGTGATTTTTTGTGGAGGCCGAGATTTGTATTTTCTGTTTTAGCGGGAACGAGTTGGGTTGCATTTTTTGCGTAATCGATTTCCGGGCATCAGTGTATGCTTGTCCTGAAGCGCTGAAAAGCTCGCCGGCAACTTGTTCGCTGATGTGGGCATACACCAGTCCGTCAACGAATGAGGTGTTCGGATTGGCCAGTTTGCTGATTAGAAGCAATCCAACGGCTCCCATTTCGCGGGCATGTTTAAACTTATAGCGGGCATAAGTGTATGGTTCCCATTTTTTTAGGGCAGAATCGTTTTTTGAATAAGGCGTTCCACTTTCGATCAGGACAATTTTGCCTTTTACGTCAAGGTTTTTGTAATCGTCGTAACCCAATTCAGGAGCAGAAATGCCAAATCCGGCGTAAACGACTTCTCCGGAAACTTTGCCTGAAGCAGAATTCGATCCGGGGAAAAAATCATCGGGAAATTTGTAGTTTTTGGCGGGTTTGTTTTTGGCATCAAGCAAAGTAACGCTTCCCGGGGAAAATACTTCACTGTAAGCATTCGGAAACCACTGAAAATAAGTTCCGTCGCTCATTCCGGGCTTTACTCCGGCTTGTTTTAACTGATCGGCAACCCATTGAGCAGCCTGGATGTATTCGGGAGAACCCGAAAGTCGGCCTTTGTATTTGTCGGAACTTAACTCGGCGGCATAGTTGAGCAAATCGTGGCTCGAAATGGAATGAAACGTTTTCAGGATGGTGTTTTCACTTTCTTGTGCAAAAAGTTTTGCCGTGATAAACAAAGCCAGGAAGAATAAAGTGCGATACATCATATTTGTTGGTTTTAGATTGCCTAAAAATAGATATTATAAAGGCGATTGACCTTTTATTTGTACTTTTCGCCGCTGAAAATTACTATAAGTTTATACTGTTTCTGAAATTATAAAAAGCCGGAAAATGAATCGCAGAGATTGGGTAAAAATATCAGGAGCCACGGGAACCGGATTTTTATTTTCTAAATATCTGAAAGCCAATAGTCATACTGATGAATCGTTTCGGTTTGTGAAAGCGCCCGAACCTTTTTTAATTACAAAGTCGGATTTTGGAGAGCATTTTAAGTGGGGAGTTGCTGCTGCATCGTACCAAACCGAGGGCGCATGGAATGCCGATGGAAAAGGAGAGTCAACCTGGGATCGTTTCTCGCGCCGAAAAGGGAAGATCGAACGTGGCGAAAATGCTGATGTTGCCGCCGATTTCTACCATCGGTACGAAGAAGATATTGACCTGGTAAAATCGATGAATTTCAAAGTTTTTCGGTTTTCGTTGTCGTGGCCACGGATCTTGCCAAACGGTGCGGGCCAGGTGAATAAAGCTGGCCTGGATTTTTACCATCGGGTGATTGACAAATGCCTGGCTTCGGGTATTGAGCCCTGGGTTACCATTTATCACTGGGATTTGCCGCAGGCTCTGGAAGAACAGGGTGGGTGGGCCAACCGAAACATACTGGATTGGTTTGCCGAATATGTTGAGCTTGTTACAAACGAGTACGGAGGCAAGGTAAAGAATTGGATGGTTATGAACGAGCAACTTTCGTTTACTGCGCTTGGTTACATGCTTGGCATGTTTGCTCCCGGAAAGAAAAGTTTCAGCTCGTTTCTCAAATCGGTACATTATTCGGTGTTGTGCAATGCCAATGGTGGGCGGATCATTCGCAAAAATGTACCTGAAGCCAATATCGGGACTACATTTGTAACCTCTTACATTGAACCCGTCGATCAGCACCCGAAAAACGTAGAAGCTGCCAGCAGGATGGATGCAATTATCAACCGCTTGTTTCTTGAACCGGCTCTTGGACTTGGTTATCCCGAAGATTCAGTCCCTGCATTGAAAAAACTTCGTAAATATTTTGAACCGGGCGATGAGGAACAGATGGCTTTTGACTTCGATTTTGTTGGCTTGCAGTACTACTTCAGAACCGTAATTGAAAAATCGATTATTCCCATTATCAGAGCGAAAGAAGTGCCAGCCTTAAAGCGTGGCGTTCCGGCCAACGAAATGGAAGGTGAAATATATCCTGAAGGTTTATACCACATTTTGAAGAAATACAGCGGGTACAGGGAAATCAGGAATATTATTGTAACCGAAAACGGAACTTGCGTGCCCGACAAGGTTGAGAACGGAAGGGTACACGATCAGCGCCGGAACGACTATTTCAAGGACCATCTGGCGGCTGTATTAAAAGCTAAGCGCGAGGGCGTAAATGTAAATGGCTATTTGGTGTGGTCGCCAACCGACAATTTCGAGTGGAACAAAGGCTTCCGCACCCGTTTCGGACTGGTTTACATCGATTTTAAAACCTTGCAACGAACGATGAAAGATTCAGGGTTGTGGTTTCGGGAGTTTCTGAAGGAATGAAGAATAAAATGCTATTCTTCTCCTGAACCAAATTGATTGATGCTTGTTAAATAACCCGAAACTCAATTTGAAAATAGAATGGATTAAAGAATCAGACTATTTTATCTTTTTCTTAGTAATTCGAATAAAAAAGTTGATTTTATTTTCAGTTTAAAAAATAAGTACCATATTTGCATCAAATTATTCAGAAATGACAGGTTTTGCTAATATTTCCCTACTAGGTCTTATTCTCGGTATTCTAATTTGGATGCGCGAATGAGAATGGTATGGGTGAAACTATAAAGAGCTTTTATAAGGCCATTCTCAAAACAGGGGATGGCCTTTTTCTTTGAAAATAAATATCCAATATCGAATAATAAATATTGAATATTCAAATCAGAAAAAAAGAAACCCGGTACTCGAAAACCGGAGCAACAAAAGAAAATATATAAACTAAATATCAAATCAGATGAGCGACAGATTGTACATTTTTGACACGACCTTGCGCGATGGAGAGCAAGTTCCCGGATGTCAGTTGAATACCGTTGAAAAAATTGAAGTGGCGCGCGCTTTGGAAGAATTGGGCGTTGACGTAATTGAAGCCGGTTTCCCGATTTCGAGCCCGGGCGATTTTAATTCGGTAGTAGAAATCTCGAAAGCGGTTACCTGGCCAACCATTTGCGCCCTTACCCGCGCCGTTGAAAAAGACATTGATGTGGCTGCCGAAGCGCTGAAGTTTGCCAAGAAAGGCCGTATCCACACCGGTATCGGTACTTCGTTCTATCACATTCATTATAAACTGAATTCAAATCAGGATGAGATTATAGAACGTGCGGTTGCCGCCGTAAAATATGCAAAGAAGTATGTAGAGGACGTTGAATTTTATGCCGAAGATGCCGGTCGTACTGAAAATGAATACCTGGCCCGTGTGGTTGAAGCTGTTATCAAGGCTGGGGCAACAGTGGTAAATATACCAGATACAACAGGCTATACTTTACCAGTTGAGTTTGGCGCAAAAATTAAATACCTTGTGGATAATGTGCCAAACATACACAAAGCAACAATCTCGACCCATTGCCACAACGACTTGGGTATGGCTACTGCCAATACTGTAGCCGGAATTATGAATGGGGCTCGTCAGGCTGAGGTGACCATCAACGGAATTGGAGAGCGCGCCGGAAATACTTCGCTGGAAGAAGTGGTGATGATCCTGAAAAGCCGCTACGCCGTGCTGAATATCGACACCAACATCAATACCAAAAATATTTACAAAACCAGCCGTTTGGTTTCGAACCTGATGAATATGCCGGTTCAGCCAAACAAAGCAATTGTTGGTCGCAACGCGTTTGCGCACTCATCGGGTATTCATCAGGATGGTGTGTTGAAAAACCGCGAAAACTACGAAATCATCGACCCAACTGAAGTGGGAATCAACGAATCGAGCATTGTGTTAACCGCCCGTAGCGGACGTGCTGCGTTGAAACACCGTTTGGAAATTATGGGTTACGAGCTGGACAAGGAAAAACTGGATCAGGTTTACGAACAATTCCTGAAGCTGGCAGATAAGAAAAAGGATGTGAAAGATGACGATGTTGCTGCTCTGGTTGGCGATGTTCATCAAAAAGAACGCCGTGTTAAACTTGATTTTCTTCAAGTTGTTACCGGAAAAGGTTTGGTGCCAATTGCCAATGTCCGGTTGAATATTGCAGGCGAAATTTTGGATGCAACCGCATCAGGAAACGGACCTGTTGACGCAGCTCTGAAAGCTGTTAAGAAAATTCTCCATCGTAAAGTAGTGTTGGAGGAATTCCTTATCCAGGCCATTACCCGCGGAAGCGATGATCTTGGAAAGGTGCACATGCAGGTAAAGCACGATGATGCTATTTTCCACGGATTTGGCGCTAACACCGACATCATCACTGCTTCGGTTGAGGCTTTCCTGGATGCGATCAACAAAATCCCGGGAGCAACAAGGGCCGTTGAGGAGTAAGCAGTCGCAGTCTCAGTTTTCAGTCGCAAATAGCGCGAAATATCATTTGCCGTCTGCTTTAGCTGACGGAAACGAATAAAACAAACATCCCGTCCGCGAGATTCAGATCAGAAAAGTGAAGACTATTTTTCGGACGGAATGGATGAATCGATTAAAAGAGAAATAATTAACGAAGATCTTCTGGGGATTTTTTTTCAGGAGAAAAGAACAAAAGTATAATGGAAGCAAAAACTTTATTTGACAAAATTTGGGATTCGCACGTCGTGAAACAGGTTGAAGGCGGCCCAAGTGTGTTGTACATCGACCGTCATTTCATCCACGAAGTGACCAGTCCGGTTGCATTTTTAGGCTTGGAAGGTCGCGGACTGAAAGTTCTTCGTCCGGCGCAAACCATTGCCACGCCCGACCACAACGTGCCAACCATCAACCAAAACCTAAGCATTAAAGACGAACTGTCGCGCAACCAAGTGGAGATGTTGAAGAAAAACTGTGCCAACCACGGAATCGTTTACCACGGTTTGGGTACCGAAGGCCATGGCGTGGTTCATATCATTGGTCCTGAAATGGGGATTACCCAGCCCGGAATGACCATTGTTTGCGGCGACAGCCACACTTCAACCCACGGCGCTTTCGGAGCTATTGCTTTCGGAATCGGCACCAGCGAAGTGGAAATGGTGTTTGCCAGCCAGTGCATCATGCAGCCGAAACCAAAGAAAATGCGCATCACCGTGAACGGAACGTTGAGCAAAGGCGTAACTGCAAAAGACATTGCACTTTATATTATATCGAAGATTTCGACTTCAGGCGGAACCGGCCATTTCATCGAATACGCTGGATCGGCCATCACCAGCCTGAGCATGGAAGCCCGCATGACTTTGTGTAACCTGAGTATCGAATCGGGTGCACGTGGCGGTATGATTGCTCCGGATGATACTACAATCAACTATGTGAAAGGCCGTCAGTTTGCGCCAAAGGGTGTCGATTGGGACAAAGCCGTTGCTTACTGGAAGACTTTGAAGTCTGATGAAGGCGCTGTGTTTGATACCGAACTCGTTTACGATGCTGCCGACATTGAACCGATGATTACCTATGGAACCAATCCGGGTATGGGAATTGGCGTATCGAAATCGATTCCGACCAGCGACGGTTTGACCGGAACCGACAAAACGACCTACGAAAAAGCGCTGAAATACATGGGTTACAACGAAGGCGAAAAGATGATTGGCAAATCAATTGACTACGTTTTCGTGGGAAGTTGCACCAATGGCCGCATTGAAGATTTCCGTGTTTTTGCTGATTTTGTGAAAGGCAAAAAGAAAGCAGACAACGTGACTGCTTGGATTGTACCCGGATCGCAGGCCGTTGAAAAACAAATTCGCGCTGAAGGGTTGGTCGAAATTCTGGAAGAAGCTGGTTTCGAACTGCGTCAGCCCGGATGTTCAGCCTGCTTGGCGATGAACGACGACAAAATTCCGGAAGGAAAATATTCGGTGTCAACCTCGAACCGCAACTTCGAAGGCCGTCAGGGACCAGGCGCCCGAACACTGCTCGCCAGTCCGCTCACCGCCGCTGCTGCTGCTGTTACAGGTAAGATCACTGACCCACGCGAATTCCTGTAGGAATCTCGAATGATGAATCTTGAGTCTTGAATGGAAGAGCTTGCATCAAGGTTTTGTTGACTTTTGAAAATTCTAATACTCAAGATTCTAATATTCAAGATTGTTTAAGTAATCTTCTAATATTCAAACTATGTCTGAACTGGGAACATTTAAAGAACAACTGAAGAAGCGAACTAAAAAGTTTGCACATGATTGTGTTAAGTTTTGTTTGGCGCTTCCCAAAGACCAGCTTGGAAAACACATCAGCGGTCAATTGATCAGATGTTCCACTTCTGTTGCTGCCAATTACAGGGCGTCTTGCATTGCTCAGACTGTTCCTTCTTTAATTGCTAAAATGAGCATAGCAATTGAGGAAGCAGATGAATGTGAATTCTGGATAGAATTTGCATTGGAAGAAGGTTTAAATGCTAATTCAACTGGATCGTTACTTATATCTGAAGCCCATGAAATTGCTTCAATATTGATAAAATCTCGAATGACACTCCAATCTGGTTCAGGAAAATAACCATCGGGAAGTGCATTCAAGATTCTAATATTCTAATCTTCAAATATTTTTATAATGGCATACGATAAATTCACCAAATTGACATCGCCGGCAGTTCCGCTGCCCATCGAAAATGTAGATACCGACCAGATTATTC
>DAOPZV010000048.1:9819-21918 GCA_035353575.1 Prolixibacteraceae bacterium
ACATCGCCGGCAGTTCCGCTGCCCATCGAAAATGTAGATACCGACCAGATTATTCCGGCACGTTTCCTGAAAGCTGTCGAACGCAAAGGTTTTGGCGATAACCTTTTCCGCGACTGGCGGTACGACAAAAGCAACCAGCCCATTGCCGATTTTCCGCTGAATCAGGCGAAATATTCAGGCAAAATTCTGGTTGGAGGTAAAAACTTCGGAAGTGGTTCGAGCCGCGAGCACGCTGCATGGGCCATTTACGATTACGGTTTCCGTTGCGTGGTTTCCAGCTTCTTTGCTGATATTTTCCAGGGCAATGCCTTGAACAATGGTATCCTTCCGGTGGTTGTAACTCCTGAATTTTTGGAAAAGATTTTTGCAGCCATCGAAGCCGACAACAATGCGCAGTTCGAAGTTGATCTGGAAAACCAGAAATTCACGATTTGTGCAACCGGCGATTCAATCGGTTTCTCAATCAACCCATACAAAAAACATTGTCTGGCAAACGGATTGGACGACATCGATTACCTGGTAAGCATCAAGGAAGAGATTGCAGCTTTCGAAGCGAAGTAATTTAAAACACGAAGACACAAAGACACGGAGAATAAGATGAAAGACAATCGGCAACCAGAACGGGAAGTATTTCTCTTTGTGCCTTTGTGTTAAAATTTTATACTATGACAGGAAAAGTAGTTGAAGTAAAGGATCAGGTGCTCAGCATCATGGATACCACGCTGCGCGACGGCGAGCAGACCTCGGGCGTGTCGTTTACCGATATGGAGAAGCTGAGTGTGGCCCGTATCCTGCTGGAGGATGTAAAAGTAGATCGTATCGAAATTGCATCGGCCCGCGTTTCGGAGGGCGAATTCCTGGCAGCAAAACGGGTGCTCGATTGGGCAAAACATAAAGGACACCTCGAAAAGGTGGAAATCCTGGGTTTTGTTGATGGCAAAACGTCGCTCGATTGGATCAATTCTGCTGGCGGAAAAGTGCTGAACCTGCTTTGCAAAGGTTCGTATCGCCACGTTACTCAACAGTTGAGGAAGACTCCGAAACAACATATTGAAGACATCAAGCGGTCGATCAATTATGCCACAGAATTGGGCATTAGTGTGAATGTGTATCTGGAAGACTGGTCGAACGGGATGCGCAATTCGAAAGATTACGTGCATTTTATGGTGACGGAACTTCGCAAACTGAACATCAAACACATCATGCTGCCCGATACGTTGGGTATTCTCGATCCGGATGAAACTTATGATTTTTGCCGCGAGATGATTGAAACGTATCCGGATGTGGAATTCGATTTTCATGCCCACAACGACTACGATCTGGCGATTGCCAATGTTTTCCACGCGATCAAAGCCGGAATCCGAACTGTTCACACAACGGTGAATGGCTTGGGCGAACGTGCCGGAAATGCGCCGCTGTCGAGCGTAATTGCGACGGTGAAAGACCACTTGAAAATGCAGACGAAGGTAAACGAATCGATGCTGAACAAGATTTCGAAGTTGGTAGAATCGTTCTCCGGAATCCGCATCCCGACCAACAAGCCGCTGATCGGCGAATTTGTATTTACGCAATGTAGCGGTATTCACGCCGATGGCGACAGCAAGAACAACTTGTATTTTAATGATTTGCTTCCTGAGCGTTTTGGTCGTACCCGCGTGTATGCATTGGGTAAAACTTCAGGAAAAGCGAACATTAAGAATAACCTGGAAGAATTGGGCATTGAGCTTGACCCTGCTTCGCTGAAACTGGTTACCGATCGCATCATTGAGTTGGGTGACCGCAAAGAAACGGTTACAGCCGAGGATTTACCTTACATCGTGTCTGACGTGCTGAATTCTGATCATGGAGATGCGGCCATCCAATTGGTTAATTATGCCCTGTCGCACGGGATGGGCCTCCGTCCTTCAGCGACGGTGAGTTTGTTGATCAAAGGTGATAAATATGAGGCCAATTCTGCCGGAGATGGTATTTACGATGCTTTTATGAATGCAGTACAAATGATTTATCGTGAACTGAATAAACCGCTGGCCAAATTGCTCGATTATTCGGTAACAATTCCTCCCGGAGGAAAGACCGATGCGTTGGTTGAAACTGTCATTCTTTGGAAGCATGACCATGAATTCAAAACCCGTGGACTGGATTCCGACCAGACTGGTGCTGCAATTAAGGCTACTATGCGAATGCTGAATTTGATTGAAAAGTAAAATAATTCCAGGGTTCAAGTTCCAGGGTTCAAGTTTCGGTTGCGAAATGGGAAGTTTTGGATATTGAGCATTGGATATTCATTATTGGATATTTTAAAAATTGATGATCCCTCAACAAACAAAATCTTCGCCGGAAGCCATTCGCCGGAATTTCGATCAGCAGGTGGATCGGTTTTCGAACATCGAAACCGGGCAAACTACTGCCATCGATTCTCCATTGTGCATGGAATTGGTTTCGCGGTCGGCACTTCTTCTAAATCCTGATGCCAAAAACATCATGGATTTGGGCTGCGGTGGCGGAAACTACGCGGTGAAAGTTGCCTCTTTACTTCCTGACGTGGATTGCACACTGGTTGACATCAGCGCCAATATGCTCGAAAGGGCTGTGGAGCGCGTCGCCGAAATTATTTCAGGAAAGGTGACTGCCTTGCATGGCGACTACCGCGATCTTGATCTGGGTGAGAACCTATATAATGTAATCACCGCCGGAACAACACTTCATCATCTGTGCGGAGATGACGAATGGGAGCTGGTCTTCAGGAAAATTTACAAAGCATTGAGATCTGGAGGAACATTCTGGATCAACGATATTGTGATTGGCGAAACCGATGAAATCACTCAAATGATGCTTGACGGTTGGAAAAGTATTTTGCGCGCCCAGGTTGGCGAAGATAATGTTGGTTTTTACCTGGAGAAATACGAATCGGAAGATACACCACGAACTTTGTCGTACCAGCTTGATTTATTGAAGCAAGTTGGCTTTAAAGAGACTTTTGTTTTGCACAAACATTTTAATTTTGCTGCCTTTGGCGCTAGAAAAGAAATAGGAACCACATAGGCACATAGGTCACATAGAATTTTTTAAATGTGTTCTATGTGTCCATGTGGTTTAAAATGAAATAAATAAAACCAAAAATATGAAGTTAAAATTAGCTGTTCTTCCCGGCGACGGGATTGGTCCTGAGATTGTCGATCAGGCCATGAAAGTAGTGAAGGCCGTCGCCACCAGGTTCAACCACGAACTTGAATACGAATATGCGCTGACCGGTGCCTGCGCCATCGACGAATTAGGCGCTCCGTATCCCGATTCAACCCACGAACTTTGTATGAAATCGGATGCCGTGTTGTTCGGTGCCATTGGTGACCCCAAATACGACAACAACCCCAAAGCGCCTGTTCGTCCTGAACAAGGCTTGTTGCTGATGCGCAAAAAGTTGGGTCTGTATGCCAACATTCGTCCGGTGGTCACTTTCCCGTCGTTGTTGCACAAATCGCCGCTTCGCCGCGAGTTGATTGAAGGTGCCGATTTCGTGGCTATACGCGAGCTCACCGGCGGTATCTATTTTGGCGAAAAAGGCCGCAAAGACGAAGGTAACACTGCTTTCGACTTGTGTGTTTACACCCGTCCCGAAGTGGAACGTATCCTGAAACTGGGTTACGAGTATGCCATGAAACGCAACAAAAAACTAACTGTGGTTGACAAAGCCAATGTGTTGGAAAGCTCACGTCTGTGGAGGGAAATTGCTCAGGAAATGGCTCCGTCATATCCTGAAGTAACCACCGAATACATGTTCGTTGACAACGCTGCCATGCAAATTATCCAATGGCCTAAAAACTTCGACGTGATGGTAACCGAAAACATGTTTGGCGATATTTTGACCGACGAAGCTTCGGTAATCACCGGATCGCTTGGTTTGTCGCCATCGGCTTCAATTGGTATTCATACTTCGGTGTTCGAACCCATTCACGGTTCGTATCCGCAGGCTGCCGGTAAAAACATTGCCAACCCGGTTGCCACCATTTTGTCGGCTGCCATGATGTTCGAATACGCATTCAACCTGATGGAAGAAGGTGCGATCATCCGCAAAGCCGTTGATGCTTCGTTGGATGCGAAAGTGGTGACTGTCGATATTTCCAGCGAAAAACCATACTCAACTTCAGAAGTGGGCGACTGGATTGCCGAATGGGTTAGCAAAAATTAGAGTGATGCGGTTTTTAACCGTATTGTCAGAATTCGGCGATTAGAAATCGCCGCACTCGGGGAAAGGCTCTTTGCGCAGGCAGGGAGCCTTTCTATTATTTGGTTATGCTGCGAGATTAATAGGCTAATGCCCAATTGCCGGTCCCTGAATTGTTCCGGGTAAAGCATTGCCCGAACTTTGCTCCGTTGCTTCAGGAGAAAAACTGATTTCGTGCGTTCCATCCGGCAAATATTTCACCGTTGGCGGAACTTTCTTCAGGCTAAACAGGTCGTAGCTTTTCTTCAGATCGGCCCAAAGGCTGATTTTGTCCTTGTTCCGGGCATTTTCTTTGGTTAACCTGCCGTAGGTTTTGTCTTCGAGTTTTGCGGGGTAAATAGTAATGTCAATTTCTTTCTGTCCGGCATTGTAGGCTTCAATGCAATAAATAAAAAGTTCTTTTATCCGTTCGTCGTTAATCGATATACAGCCCGACGATTCACACCCTCCATGAATGTAGATTAAGTTTCCCAAATGCCCCTTTCGTCCGCGAATGCTGTCGGACGGATTCGGATAATTGATTTTCATCGACAGGTAATATTTGCTGTACGGATTCAGTTCGTTGATGTGATAAAAACCTTCAGGAACCTGTAAATCGTACGAACGCCGCTTTGGCCCTATTTCGCCCGAAATTTCGCACATCGGGATTTCTTTAATTAACGTGTAAGTAGAGTCGCAAATGTTTTTGCCCCAGAGCTCAATTTTCTTTTCGGTTTTGAAGGCACGCATATATAAACGAAGGCTGTCGCGCGAAATGGCGTGTTCTTTCAATGATTTGACGACTATTTTTTCTTTGCAGGAATACGCTTCCCTAACACGGGTGTAATTCAGCTGCTTTTCTCTGAATGTAGCCGGATTTAACTCTGGTTTAATGAACCAAAGAGAAAGCAATATCAGTATGAATTTCATGTTTCAGTTTTCAATTTTAGCCGGGCAAAAATAATAATAAATGCTTTTGCGTGCATTGGTTTTCTGCTGGAACGACTATTCTGCACTTAATCCTTTTTGATAAATAGGCAGCTTGAAAAACAGAATTTGATACATTTGCGTATGCGAATTTTCAACTTATCATGGATTACATTTTTGAACTACCTTTTAAGGTGCGCGACTACGAATGCGATTTGCAGGGAATTGTAAACAACGCGGTTTACCAGAACTATCTGGAGCACACCCGCCACGAATTTTTGGAATTTGTTGGCCTGAATTTCGCTCAAATGCACGACGACGGCATTGACGCAGTGGTGATTCGCGTGGAGATTGACTATAAAGCGCCGCTGAAAAGTGGCGATCAGTTTGTTTGCAGGGTCAATGTGGCGCGTGAAGGCAATTTGAAGTTTGTTTTCCTGCAGGATATTTATCGTTCATCCGATCAGAAACTGATGGTAAAAGGAAAAGTAACCGCTGTTTGCGTGAATAACCAGACCGGCCGGCCAGTTGCACCGAAAGAACTGGTGGAGGTATTTGATCGGTATATTGACAAATTTTACTGAGGGTTTCACTTAAAGTGAAGCCCTCAGTATTGTAAAAATGCTTACTTTTGGCGCACTAAAACCATTGGATGTTTATTTTGATTTTGGACATTGTGAAGTAAATAACTCCGGATTAATTTAATCTGAAGTTATCCCTTTGTAAACTCAGGCCATTTCTGGCTCGGGTTATTTTCACGTCTTTATTTTACAAACAACTGCCTGAAGAATGAGTTCTTGAGCAGGCATTTATCAATTAAAACTTAAATTGAATATCCTTTTCATTACCTGGTGCTGAACGAAGCGTAGTCGGCCTAAGCCGGTGAGCCGAAAAACAAATGAAGATGGCGTTAAGAAATCTTTTTTGTTTGAGCCGAAGGCGAGTTTAAAAGATTTTAGCCGTCAAGTGTAGTTTTTCGTGCGAAGCGGGTTATGCCTTGACTTTTTTTGATTATTTTTTTGTGTAAAGACAAAAAAGTAATTGGGGTCTTGGGGCAAAGCCCCAACGCTTATATCATTTAGGCATGTTGCCGGATATTCAAAAAATTTAAACATCATGAGTAATACAGATAATACATCCATACACGAATTCGACTTTAGTTTAATTTGCGAATATTTTTCGAGTACCGAACGGCAGGGGCCCGGTAGCCCTGAAGCCACTTTGAAAGCGCTGAGCTTTATCGACAACCTGACCACCGAATCGCGCATTGTAGATTTGGGCTGCGGAACCGGAGGACAAACCATGGTTTTGGCGCAAAATGCCCCCGGGCAAATTACCGGCATTGATCTGTTTCCTGATTTTATTAGGCTGTTCAACCAAAATGCAGAAAGGCTGAATCTTCAGGATAGAGTGAAAGGCGAAATCGGCTCAATGGACAAGCTGACATTTCAGGAAGGAGAACTTGACCTGATTTGGTCAGAAGGAGCGATATACAACATCGGTTTTGTTCGCGGCCTCACCGAATGGAGAAAGTTTCTGAAAACCGGCGGTTACATCGCTGTTACCGAAGCATCGTGGTTTACCGACGAGCGCCCCGAAGAAATCGAAAAATTCTGGATGGACGCTTATCCCGAAATTGACACCATCCCGAACAAGGTAACTCAAATGCAAACAGCTGGCTATGTTCCGGTGGCTTCGTTCATTTTGCCCGAAATTTGTTGGACCGAAAACTATCATGTTCCGCAAGTCGCTGTTCAGGAAGCTTTTCTGAAGAAGTATGCCGGTAACAAAATGGCTGAGGAATTTATCGGGTTTCAGCGCTACGAAGCCGAATTGTACGCCAAATACAAGGCTTATTACGGCTATGTGTTCTATATAGGAAAGAAAATTTAGTCTATAATTTTACTGATCCGGTGGCTCAAAGTCATCGGATCAGTGCTATAAAAAAGGCCCTTCACGTGAATGAAGAGCCTTGGTGGTGGATGGACCGAATCAATCAATCCGGTTTACTTTTATCCGTTAATGCAAGTTCCGGTTCCGGAGCCATTGCCGTTTGGGCTATTCCCGCCACGGTTGCTGTTTTCGTTGCCCTTTCCGGAGTTCCCTTTTCCTTTGCCATTACTGTTTTTACTTCCATTCCCATTCATGTTTCCGGTTCCATTTCCATTTCCGGTTTCCATCGGAGTAGTAACTATGAGTGTATAGGCTTCAGTACTTAGAACAGTTGGGGTGTATTCAATCTGGTAAGTGGCCAGCGTAGATGCGAATGCCCGCAGATGATTGCGTGAGCCGCGCAACAGGTTGCCATAAACTTGAATAAGTGCACTGTTCGTTGTGGCAGCCATCAGTTTTTCCAGGTCTGCAATGTCGGTTTCTTCGATCAATGCTCCGGTTTTAAGCGCCTCGGTGAGCGAAACTGTTCCGGCAGCAACTAATTTTTCATACAATGCGGCTAAATCAGGATTGTTGAAAGTTCCTTCAATTTCGGTTGATGAGTCCGTAAGTTTGTAATTCGAAATCAAATACCCAATAGCGTTGTAGTGATTGGTTTCGCTTGCAGCAATGTTGTCGAAGATGGGTAAATCGGAGGTTTGCGCCAACACAACGTAAACATCGTGAGCCATTTTCTCCTCTTCGCGCATCAGTAAAATTCCGGCACTTTCGTCTAATACCAGGTCAGGAAAATCTGTGATGGTTGCCAGCGAAGCCGATTTTTCGATTAGTTCCTCTTCGACTGCTGGTGAACTGTTGCAAGCGCTAAACCCTAAACTTACTGATGCTACGAGCATCACTCCAAATAACATGTTTTTTGTTTTCATTGTGTGTGTTTTAATTAATTGAAATTGAATTGTTTTTATGATTGGCGACAATATCCGTTTCGTGAACCTTGCCCTTTGCCCTGTCCTCTGCCGTTACCTTTCCCCTTACCACTGCGGTTACCTTTCCCATTGCAGCTGCCGTTCGCCTGACCTTTTACTCTGGATTGGTTAATGCCTGTAAACTGGGTTTGTTGTTCAGGAGTGAGAACCAAGTTTAGTTCGTTGCGATACTTTTGATTTTCGGAATTCATTTCTTCGCTGATCTGATTTTTTACGCTCCAGTCGGTGGTGTTGCGGCGGTTTTGCCTAAGCTGATCCATCGTTTTTTGATGTTCGGTTTGAAGCGTGCTAATTTTTTCTTTTTGCCCGTCAGTCAGGTTCGAAATCTGGTTTATGCAAGTGCCCCAGTTATTGTTGCGGCCCGGATTGTTGCCAGCAAAGGCGGTTGTTGTAGCTACGGCGAGGGCAATGAGAAGCCCTGCAAACCGTTTTAAACGATTTGTTTTCATAATTTATCTATTTAAAATTGATTATCTATTGCGGCCTCTGCCTCGCTGGTACCCAGGCTGTGGCAGGTTGACCTGATTTTCTTTATTGAGCATTGACTGGAAAATTGTATGCAGCTTTTTCTGCTGTTCGGGAGAGCATACTTTTTTCATATCGAGATAGAATTTGGTAGTGAGCTCTTTCAACTCACGGTGGTTATTCCCAATTTCCGCTGCAATATTTTTGAGTCGGACAGTATCCGAGTTTGATTGTCCTAACTCCCCGACTATTTCCTGCCGCAATTCGGCAAGTTTGCTTTCGATGGTTCGGGCTGAACGATTGAAAGAACGGTTGATTTCGCGGATACTGTTTGTTTGTTCATCGCTCAACCCAAGCTGATCGCGAAAGTATCGGGTTCGCTGTTCGCCCGGAACAGATGCCTGCGTTGTGAGTTCGGCCTCTATTTTCTTTTGTTCCGAAAACCGATGATAGTAAAACGATCCGATGGTTGATAGATTGGTGGCGATCAATACAACGATCAGCCCAACCAATAAGCGTTGTTTGGTCATTGTATTCATGGCTGATTCAGTAAAAAGGTTTCAATCGGTTCCACTTCAAAGTCGTCGATCAGCAACAAACTGTTGTCTGGTTTTTGCCCGTATATTTCTGAAGTTTGTTTTCCAATATAAATTCCTGAAGATATGGCAACCAGAAGGACAAAAGAAAATGCTGCCACCTGTGCCCACGAAGGTAAAAGCGAGCGAGTTGGCTCTGATTTTTCGTCGAGGCGGGCCGACAACCGCGTGTAAAAAAACGGCGAAACTTCCGGATTCTTTTCTTGATCGATCAGTTGCAACTGGCGCTCCATCATTTCTGCAAACCGGCGACAATCGTCACATGTTTCCAGATGGCGTCCAATAGCTTCCATCTTTTTGGCGCTTAGCTCGCGGCTAAGGTAAAAGATCAGGTCGGTATGGATTTCTTTGCAGTTCATTTATTGTAGCTTTAATGGTTTGACACTTTTGATTTTAAAAACTTGCGTTTCAAATGCACTTTTTTTTGTAGCATTCATAGAGTTGGTCCTGTAAGCTCTTCTTTGCCCTGTGAATCAATGACTCGACCGATGCTAGCGAAAGTTCCATGATTTCGGCAATTTGTTGGTAGCTGAGATCCTCGTATTTGTTCAGGGTAAAGGCTACCCGTTGTTTTTCGGGTAGTTTATCAATGACCTGGTGCAATAGCTCACGTCGTTGCTCTTCGGTTATTGCCTGATCGGTTCGGTAATCTGAGATTTCTTTTGACGCATTTCGCCCACCCTTGAATGTTTCTTCCAGACTTTGCCAGAATTTCTTTCGGCTGTTATTCCTGATGTGGTTGAGCGAACGGTTGACGGCGATTCGGTACAACCAGGTGGATAGTTTGGCATCGCCACGAAATTGTGCTGAATTGCGGAAGACTTCCAGAAAAACATCCTGTGCCAAATCTTCGGCGTCGGGCTGATTGTGGACAATTCCGAAGCAGGTGTTTACAACCATTCGCTGGTAGTTGTCAACCAATGCCCGAAATGCTCGTTTGTCGCCTGTTTGAATGCCGTTTATCAGTTCCGATTCGCTCATCCCGAATTTTTTCTGTTTAGGTGGTTTGACACCTAAAGTTCGGAAAACTTGCGGAAAGGATCAAAAAAAGATTTTAGCTGATTCGCGGGCTCGACATCTTCTGTTTATGATTATGCGTTCTTCGCATACGCCTTTGTCCATGGACAATGCACCATGCATTTGAGGCAGGTAGTGCATTTTTGAACGTCAACCAATTCGTCGCGATCCATGCCTTTGCTCCAGCTTTTGCCCGAGATGGCTCCTGTTTCGCATACCTCTTTGCAAATGGCGCAGTTTCCGCATCGGGATTGCATTTCAGGAGTGTTTTCAACCTGAATCGGTACGTTGGTTAAAACGGTACACATGCTAATGGCGCTACCCCATTCGCGGGTAATCAACAAGTCGTGTTTGCCAATCCAACCCAATCCGGCTTTTACGGCGATCGTTTTGTGGGGCAGGGGAGTGGTGTGGTTCTTCGAATCGTAGTGCCCGTTTTCTTCCTGATTTTTATCCGATTGCGACCAGGCGCGGTAACCTTGCTCATGCAGAAATTTGGCCAGTTCGTCGGCCATTCGGCCCACCTTCAGTTCTTTTTGGCTGAACTCGTCGTCGTTTTGTTGGTTTGCCTGAACCAATTCTCGAACGTAATTTTCGTTGGCGGCCACTTCAGCAATAAATTCAGGAGAAAGCGCTAAGCCGAATAAAATAGCGGTATTCAAGCCTCGGTTTTGTTCCTGCGAAAATTCGGAAACATCAACGAATCGCACAAAAGCAGCTTTCCGGCGGATGAGTTTATTGGTGATTTCGATTTCAGTGAGCATAACGGGTTGAATGGAGAATTCAAAGTTACGCTTTTTGTTGATTTTGAGGGAGGTTAGTGCAGGTTTCGGTTGTAAAATTCAATCACTTTCATCCGGAAAAATACAAGCCCGGCGAGGCAGACTGCTGAACTGATCAGGAACACTGCCGCAATTGACATATATTGAGCAATTAATCCGGCGGCGACCATTCCGAGGCCCATTCCAAGATCGAGAGCGGTATAAAGTGTTGAGTTAGCCGCTCCCCGGTTTTCGGATGTGGCCAGGTTGTTTACAATGGTCTGGAAGGTTGGGAAGACCACGCCAATGCCAAATCCAATGATTAATGCCGAAGAATAGAACGCCAGGGCATTATGTCCCAACGCGAGCCAGGGGAAACTCACAATCAGCAAACTTAGGCACAGTGTGAGGATTCCTTTTGGTCCTTTGCGGTCGAATGTTTTTCCGGCGGTAATACGAGAGAATGCAATGCCTGCAGCAAATATCAGGAAGAAAAGCGAGGTGTTCTGTATTCCAATTTCATGTCCGAAAAGAGCGATGAACGACAGCAGCCCGCCGTAAGTAGTCATGATTATTAATAAATTCACTGAAGGCAAAATTGATTTTTTATGGAATAGATTGTCAATTGTTAGCTCAATTTCCTTTCCTGTAGTCAGTTTTTTCGGTAGGCGAATGAGGTATGCCATTACAAGACTGGCTAAGCTGATAAATAATGCCGATACGAAAAGCTCGGAGTAGCCACTGTGATGGATAATGAAGGCACCCACTACCGGACCGACAGACATTCCCATGGTGGTTGACAACGCAAAATAGCCAATGCCTTCGCCGCGTTGCGGGGCTGGGATAATATCAACTGCAATGGTCGAGCCCGAAATGGTGGTTACGCCCCAGGTAAGTCCCTGAGCAAACCTCAGCAAAATAAGAGCAATAATGCTGAAAGCAGCAAGGTATCCTGCAAATAGGCTTGTGTAACAAATCAACGCGATCAGGAAAACTGTCCGGCGACCAAATTTGTCGAGCGCGAATCCTGAAAAAGGACGAATTATTACTGAAGCGATGGTGTAAGCGGCCAGCACAATACCAACCTGCGATTTTCCGGCATGAAGTTCGTTGACCAGATAGACCGGAAGTGCCGAAATTAGTGCATAGTAAGTAATGCACATAAAGAAGTTTGAGAATGTCAGGAGTATAAAATCCCGATTCCACATTTTCTCGTACATATCCTGAACACGTTAATTGAATTGCAAAGGTAG
>DAOPZV010000049.1:0-6472 GCA_035353575.1 Prolixibacteraceae bacterium
TGCTAACAATAAAAGATATTACTTCGGACTTAAATCAGGTTGAAAATTCGATTCGTTTGTACAGCCTAACCGGGAATGGATCATTTTTACGATCATATCGACAACTAGGCGATTCTATACAGAAAAAGCTTGAAATCCTTTCAGAATATGCACTTCCGGGATCAGAGGAAATTTCGCACATTGATTCAGTTTCGATGCTTACCAAAAAGAAACTTCTTATCTGGGACCAAATAAGATCTCTTCATCGTAGCAAAGCCGACACCCACAAAAGCTTCACTCAACTTTACTCGAAAATCGATTCTACAATCATAAAACCGGATACAATTCGCTTTAAACCTGAACCTAAGAAAAGCTTTTTTAAACGACTGTTTGGTAAACGCGACACTACAACCAAACGTCCCATTATTATTGACAAATCGAAGGATAAAGAGGTTATTAAAAAAGAAATTGCCGGAATTGAAGAGCAAATTACAACGCAGGCGAAAAATCTTCAAACAAAGGAAACCGATCTGTTCAAGCTAAATATCAAAGTAACAAAATTATTGAACAGAAATATCGCCGCGCTGGAGCTAAGCGAACAGGAGCATTTGGTGCAAAAAACTGAGGAAGCTGATGCTTTGGCCGCTCAGACAAACGAGCGAATGAAATACTTTAGCATTGCAGCAGTAATTCTTCTCCTCACAACAGTCATTCTTATTATACGCAACCTTCAGAAAAATCAGAAATATCAAAAAGCGCTGAACCAAGCTAAAACTGAAGCCGAAAGCCTTGCCAAAGCCAAAGAAATGTTTGTTGCCACGGTTAGCCACGAAATGCGCACTCCAATAAATGCCATTTACGGATTAACCGGGCAGATGCTCAAAAAAACGGAACAACCAGAAGCCGTAAACGACTTGAAAGTTGTACATCGCTCGGCTGAGCACCTGATTGCATTGGTTAACGATACGCTTGATTTTTCAAAGATCGAATCACAAAAGATGAAGATCGAGCAAATCGATTTTATTCCGGCAGAAATAGTGTCTGAAATCTTCATTTTACACAAAGATCAGGCACAGAATAAGGGCATTGAGCTGGTTGTTAAAAGCGAACTTCCGGAAGATTTAATCCTGAATGGCGACCCCATCCGATTAAAACAGGTACTTATAAACCTGATAACGAATGCACTGAAATTCACCAATCAAGGACAAGTTTCGTTAACTATTTCTGGACAAAAAACTTCGCCGACCAAATTCACTTTACATGCTGAAGTTGCTGACACGGGAGTTGGAATTTCGCAGGAAGACCTTCCGTTGATTTTCGAAGAGTTTGTTCAATTGGGTACCGACCTCAAGCAAAAACAACGCGGAGCAGGGCTTGGCCTTTCGATTGTTAAGAAACTAATCCAGCTTCAGGATGGGAAGATTGATGTACAAAGCGTTCTGGGTAAAGGCACAACTTTTATTATAGAGATTCCATATAAAGCCGGTGAATCAGGGAATACTGTACCTAAACAAGAACCGAAATTGCAGATTCCACAATGGTTTGGCAAGCTAAATTTATTGGTGGTTGACGACGAAGAGTTCAACCGGTATGTGATTCAAAACATTCTGAGGAACTGGGGCGTTTCGTTTGACGAAGCCGTAAACGGGCAGGAAGCAGTGGCACTGAGTCGCCAAAAGAAATACGACCTGATTCTGATGGACATCCGAATGCCAATTATGGATGGCTACGAGGCAACTGAATTCATTTTAAAATCCGATCCAAATCAAAAAATTGTTGCACTAACAGCGTCATCCAAATCAGCCGAAATTCAAAAGATACGGAATTCCGGAATGAGTGCATTTCTTCAAAAACCTTTCAATGAAGAAGATCTTGTTAAAATTATCCTTGAACTTTTGCCAGTTTTTAGTGAATCCGAACCGCAAATATCAGGAGAAATCCAAAATTCCTTCAATTTAAATGAGCTTGAAAGAATGGCTTCCGGCGATAAGGCATTTTTCAACGAAATGCTGCAGATTTTCATTCGATCAAGTGAAGAAGCCATTACAAAATTTCAAACTCATCTTTCTCTGAAAGACTGGAAATCCATTGCCGAAGTGGCACACAAACTGGCTGCTCCGGCCAAACATATGCAGGCTATGGCGTTGTATGATAAGCTTAAAACACTTGAAAATCAAATCGAAAGTCTTTCGGAGACTGAAATCGAGTCGCTTGTGCACAACATTGGCAATGAAGTTGCCCAAATAAACGAACAGCTTAGAGATAGAATAAACGAGAGCTAGCCGATTTTTCTCAGAATGAGAAAAAAGCAAATTGTTTCAGAAAAAACTTTGTACCTTGGCATCAGTAAAAGATTAGTTCGCTGAATAAGAACATGTCAGAAAAAGCTTTCAAAATATTTGTTGTTGAAGACGACGAATGGTACAACAGATTGCTGGTACACACTTTGTCGCTCAACCCCGACTACGAAATTAAATCATTTACAACTGGGAAAGATTGCCTTGATAGCATCCATCAGGCTCCCGATGTTGTTACGCTCGACTACAGACTGCCCGACATGAAAGGACTCGATGTGCTCAAACGAATCAAGGAAATCAACGACGACATCCAGATCATTCTAATTTCTGAACAGGACGACATTGAAGTGGTGGTTACTCTTTTGCAGAATGGTGCCTATGATTACATTGTAAAATCGAGGGATATTCGCGAACGACTGCTCAACACCGTCAACAATATCAGACAGGGTAGCAACCTTAAAAAAGAAATTGTTAGTCTTCGGAAAGAAGTAAAGCTAAAATACACCCACCAAAATACAATAATCGGCAATAGCGCAGCAACACAAAAAATATTTGAGCTGATTGAAAAAGCTACCCGGACCAACATAACAGTTACTGTCACTGGCGAAACCGGAACAGGTAAAGAGCTGGTTGCAAAAGCTATACATTATAACTCAAGCAGAGCGAAAAACCCGTTTGTCGCGGTGAATGTTGCTGCTATTCCCAAGGACTTGATTGAAAGTGAGCTTTTTGGACACGAAAAAGGGTCGTTCACGGGCGCAACTTCAAGAAGAATTGGAAAATTTGAAGAAGCCAACGGTGGCACTCTGTTTTTAGACGAAATGGCCGAAATGGAGATTTCGCTTCAGGCTAAACTATTGAGGGCTTTACAGGAAAAAGAAATCATCCGGATTGGAAGTAACGCTCCTGTAAAAATCGATTGCCGGATTATTATTGCAACAAACAAAGACTTACAGGAAGAAATCAGGAAAGGCACTTTCAGGCAAGATTTGTATTACCGTTTGTATGGCCTGCCAATAGAGCTACCGCCACTGCGCGAACGTGGAAACGACGTTATTATACTTGCAAAGCATTTCATTAACGAATTCTGCGGGGAAAACAAAATGTCGGTAAAAGCTTTGACATCGGAAGCATCAGCCAAGCTTCTCTCCTATCCGTTCCCCGGCAATATTCGCGAACTTAAATCGGTGATTGAGCTGGCTGTAACACTTGCAGATCAGGACGAAATACTTGCTGACCACATCGTTTTGGGCGCAGGGACCGACCTTATAAAAGATCTTTTCAAGCAAGAAATGACACTTCGGGAATACGATCTGCACATTTTACAAAAATACCTCGAGAAATACGAAAACAACATCAAGTTCGTAGCCGAAAAACTGGATATTGGTGTGGCAACCATTTACCGGATGTTAAAAGAAACCGGGAAAGAATAAAACCTGCTATCAAAATAAACAGTTTCTAAGATTGTTTTCTCAAAATGAGAAAAAACGCGCCACATCATACAATCACAACACTCTTAATTACTGAAACTTACAGCTAAATTAAACGATTGGCACAGCACTTGGTATTTACGGCTACTGAAAATCAGACAGAGCCCAGGTGTTGTGAGTTGGATCAGTAGAGTTGAGATAGCCTGGCTGCTGTGTCTGATTTGAAATCTTAAAAAATTGATTTTTACAAATAATAAGACAGACCATTATGGAGACAAAACAGACGCAAATGGCAACAATCATTGTTGCAGTATTAGTTTTTATTGGGGTTGTTGGTGGCGGACTTTACGTAATTAACCAGAAAAACGACCAAATTCAATCGTTGACTACTGAAAAGAACAGCCTGAACATGGCAATCCAGCAAAAAGACTCAACCGTCAACGACATGGAAAACACATTCTCTGAAATTGAAGCCAGCATGAGTTTCATCAGAGAAAAAAGAGCGCAGATCGCTACTCTTCAGTCTGAAGGTGGAAAAAACAAGAAGCAACTGATCGTGGAAAATGTGAAACTGATGAACACCATGTTGGAAGAAAGCAGCAAAAAAATTGCTGATCTGGAAGCCAAACTGAAAAAATCAGGAATGAATATTAAAGCTTATGAAAAGAGAATTCAGGAGCTTAATGCCACTATTGAAAGTCAGAATGCTGAAATCGCCCAGTTGAAAAAGACTATCGACGATAAAAACGCCAGTCTTGCAGAATTTGACACACAAGTGAAAAAGCTCAATTCAGACATCAAAGAAAAAGTTGACACAATTACTTACAAACAGCAGGTTATTGTTGATAAAACAAACAAGCTAAATACGGCTTATTACACCGTTGGAACATTTAAGAAGCTAAAAGAAGAAGGCGTTGTCAGCCGCGAAGGAGCGTTCCTCGGAATTGGCGGAGGAAAAGCTGTGCAGGGCAATTTTGATCCAAAACACTTTACTGAAGTTGACATTCGCAAAACTCAAAAGATTGAGTTAAAAACGAAGAAAGCTGTTTTAATTTCGGAACACCCAAGTACATCATACAAATTAGTTGAAGAAAACGGACAAATTGCTTACCTCGAAATTCAAAATCCAGCCGAATTCTGGAGGATTTCAAAATATGCAGTTATTCAGGTGAAATAAATTAGCACTTCGTGCCATCCCGGGACTCCAAATATCGAAAAGCTTGAGAAAACAAATGTTCCGCCGATGGCATGAAATTTAATACAGTTTGCGGGTTTCTGGTTATTACCTGTCGCAACTGTTCTATATATAAAAGGCTTCTGTAGTAACTACAGAAGCCTTTCACCTTTTCAGAAGGAATCGATTATTTTATTATTCCCAGGTTTTTGCCCACTCTAATAAAGGCTGCTACTGCGAAGTCGATCTGCTCGGTTGTATGTGCCGCAGAAAGCTGTACCCGAATCCTGGCCCTGCCTTTGGGCACTACCGGATAAACAAAGCCGATAACATATACACCCTCTTTAAGCAACTCATCGGCAAACTTCACCGCCAGCGGAGCATCATAAATCATTACCGGAACAATAGCAGTATCGCCCTTTACCAAATCAAATCCTGCTGCTTCCATTTTACTTCGGAAGTAAGCTGCATTTGCCATTGTTCTTGCCGGAATTTCAGCTGACTGCGTGAGTAAATCCAATACTTTTGAAGTTGCGCCAACAGTTGCAGGCGCCAAAGTATTCGAGAATAAATAAGGCCGCGAACGTTGACGCAGCATTTCTATAATCTCTTTTTTGCCCGAAGTACAACCGCCATTTCCACCGCCGAGAGCTTTTCCAAATGTTGTAGTAATGATATCAATTTTGCCCAGCAGACCGTAATGTTCGGCAGTTCCTCGACCAGTTTTGCCAATATAACCCGATGCATGAGACTCGTCAACCATCACCAGCGCATCATACTTTTCGCACAGCTCAACGATCTGAGGCAATTTGGCCATATCGCCGTCCATTGAGAAAACGCCATCCGTAACTACCATGCGGTATTTATATTGCTGTGCATCTTTCAAACAGCTTTCCAGTTCGCCCATATCAGCATGTTTATAGCGAGCTCTCTGCGCCTTACATAAGCGAACACCATCAATTATCGAGGCATGGTTCAATTCATCTGAAATTATGATACTATCGTCGCCAAGAAGCGGTTCAAAAACTCCACCATTGGCATCAAACGCCGCACAATATAAAATGGTGTCTTCCGTCCCTAAAAATTCCGATACCTTCTTCTCCAGATCTTTGTGAATTTGCTGAGTCCCGCAGATAAACCGAACCGATGACAGCCCAAATCCCCAAACATCCATCGTTTCCTGTGCAGCTTTAATTACTTCAGGATGATTGGCCAGTCCGAGGTAATTGTTTGCACAAAAATTTAGAACCGGTTTATCACCCGCCACAGTTATTTGGGAGCTTTGAGACGAGGTAATAATTCGCTCATTTTTGTACAACCCCTGTTCTTTTAATTCCTGAAGTGTTTTCTCCAGATCTTGTTTAATCTTTCCGTACATGGTTTATAAGTTTATTGTATGAAGTAAAATAAGATATTCGAGCAACGAAAAACACTGATATAAAGCACATCAGCCGTTTCTTTTGTTAATTTACTTTATTTGATTGACTGCCAGCAAAAATAATCCGAAACTGCCCTCGTTATCACATTTTTTTTTCATTATTTGGCTAAAGTTTAACTATCAGTTCAGAGCTTATGAAACGAACATGTTGCTG
>DAOPZV010000049.1:6572-21756 GCA_035353575.1 Prolixibacteraceae bacterium
CATCAGACAATTAAAAAACAAATTACTTACTGATGAAAAAATTGGTTTTGTCTGGAATAAGGAGAATGGAAATGACCGAAGCTCCTCTCCCAACCCTGAAAAATGAGAATGACGTGCTGATCCGAATAAAAACCGTTGGAGTTTGTGGTTCTGATATTCATTATTACACCGCCGGAAAAATCGGTAGTCAAGTTGTGAAGTTCCCTTTTGCCGTGGGGCACGAGTGCTCTGGAATAGTTGTAGAAACAGGAAAAGCAGTTACCCGCGTAAAACCAGGTGATCTCATTGCACTAGACCCCAGCGTTCATTGCGGAGTATGCGATCAATGCCTGGCCGGACGACCACATACGTGCAGAAAAAACCTTTTTCTGGGATGCCCCGGCCAGCTCGACGGTTGTCTTTGTGATTATATTGTGATGCCCGATTTTTGCTGCTATCCGGTCGATCAATCCTTTGGAGCAACAAAAGCCGCTTTGGTCGAACCACTTACAATCGGAACTTACAGCGTTGAGTTGGCAAATTCCGATTTCAACGGGAAAACAGTTGGCATATTTGGCGCTGGCCCTATCGGATTGAGCGTTTTAATGGTCATCAAATCGATTAGTTCATCATGTAAAGTTATCAGTTTCGAGCCATTGGAATACCGAAGGAAAAAGGCCGCAGAACTGAATGCCGACTTTGTATTCAATCCGTTTACAGAAGATGCTTCTGACCAAACTGCAAAAGTTGAACCACTTTTACTCGACATAGTTTTTGATTGCAGCGGCGAGCAAAAAGCCATTGACGATGCAACCAGGATATTGAAACCAGGTGGAAAGCTAGTACTAACAGGCATTCCTCCTGAAGGAAAATATGTGTTTGATATGGACCTGATGCGCCGGAAAGAAATTACAATCATCAACGTACGCCGTCAAAATCACTGCGTTGAAAAATCGATTGATTTGATCAAAAAAGGTCTTCCGGTCGAAAAAATGGTCACTCATCGCTTTGCTCCGGACGAAACACAAAAAGCGTTCGACATTGTTGCTGACTATAAAGAAGGCGCTATTAAAGTGATGATTGACTTTGATTAATAAAATCAGAAGATAAAAATTAAGAATATTGCACGAAAATGTTGCATGAAAAATAGATTTTCATTTATATTCGTCCCATAAGATTTACTTATTTTTTCCATTAAAAATATTAATCGATGAATTCAAACAAACCCAAAGTAATTAAGGATTACGACAAGCTTGATCCGGAAATTCAGGAACAGATAAAACTTGAATACCCAAACGGATACAGTGACAACCTAATCTACTTTACCAACAAAGACGGCAAGCGGGTGAGTGCATTACCTTTCGAAACAGACGACAAGTATTATCTGGTTCGGATGACAGTTTACGAAGCCGAAAAAATTATTGAAGATGATGACGACTTTGACAGCTCGGGTTCGCTCAAGGAAAATATCAAAGAAGAATACGAAGCAAAATATGGTGATGATGATATTCTTGCCGGAACCGACGATGTTGAAGAAGTTGACGACGTAGCTGATGATGACAATTATGACGATGATGACTACGACGATGAAGAGGAAGATGGCGGTGAAGACGAAGAATAGGCAATAATTTAGTCGATAGCTGAGATTCTAAAATAAAATCAAGTGCATCCATGCAGGTAATTTTGTTTCCTGTATGGATGTATTTTTTTTGCCAATAAAATGTAGAAATTTCCATTTAAAAGTCGAGCGTAAGCTGGTCGCCCTGCCCGGCAAAAGTTAGGCGGTGATATGGCGAGATTCCGATTTCGCGGATTTTCATCCGATGAAATAATGTTGGATAGCCTTTATTTTTCTGCCAGTCGTATTGCGGATATTCCTGATGTATTTTTTCCATAAAATCGTCCCGATAAGTTTTGGCGAGCACCGACGCAGCCGCAACAGGCAGTAACTTTCCGTCGCCTTTTACAATGCAGGTATGGGCAATTTCAGGATATTTTTTAAAGCGATTTCCATCAATCAGCAAATGTTCGGGTTTTACTTTTAATTGCGCAATCGCCCGGTGCATAGCCAAAAACGATGCGTTAAGAATGTTTATCCGATCAATTTCCTGATTATCAACTACACCAACGGCAAAGGCCAACGCCTTTCCTTCAATAACCGGTCTTAACGCATAGCGTTGTTTTTCAGTTAATTTCTTGGAATCGTTCAGTAAATCATTTTCAAAATCGGGAGGCAATATTACGGCCGCTGCAAAAACCGGCCCGGCTAAACATCCACGCCCGGCCTCATCACAACCTGCTTCTACCCTACCTTCCTGTAGGAACAATTGAAGTTTATCGTTTTTCACGTTTGCCTTTTTACTTTTATCTTGCTTCAGGTATTAACGCAAATTTGGATACTGCCCCAAAGCAATTCGGCTGTTTTGTCCCAACTGAATTTCTGTCTCTGCACAAATCCTTTTTCAACGAGCGATTCGCGAAGCTCCTTCTCCTGGTAAATCCTGATCATCGCATCTTTTATCTGAGTCAAAGAAAAAGGATCAACGTACAATACGGCGTTTCCGCCAACTTCAGGCAAAGACGTCGTATTAGAGCAAATCACGGGCACACCGGCGTTCATTGCCTCAATAACCGGGATTCCAAAACCCTCGAAGAATGGTACAAATGTTAATGCCATCGAAGCGCCAAGCACTTTATGCAGTTCATTGTTATCGAGCCTGCCAGTGAAAACCACTTCGTCTTTATATCGCATTCCTTCGTAAGTCATTTCAATGTCAGCAGTCTTGAACATGCTTTCACCAACAATCACTAATTTCAGATCAGAGTCAACCGAGGTGCGAAAACCGTCGAACGCCCGCAGCAAACCGCAAATATTTTTGCGTGGATGAAGCGACCCGATAAACAGAAAGTAGTCTTTCCCACCAGCGTATTTTTCTTTCGTTTCAGCATTTAGCTCGTTCGAAGTAGGAGTATAAGCCGAATTAACTCCATTATAAACCACATCAACTTTATCGTCTTCAATATGATATGTGCGATTTATATCTTCTTTCGAATAATATGACACAGTGACAATCCGCTTAGCTTTCCTTGCAAATTTGGGAAAGAAATAGTTGTAATATTTTGCTTTCAGCCAAGGCAAATCTTTTGGGCGGTGAGCAAAATTAATGTCGTGAATGGCGGCCAGTTGACGAACAGAAGTATTCAACGACAAATATCCATCAGGAGAAAAAAATAAATCGGCCTTATACTTTCTTAAAATCCTCGGAATTTGTAATTCAAACCAGATAAACCACAAAAACGGATGCCTTGTAGGGGGCGAAAGTACAATCGGGGTCACATTTTCTGAAAAAACGAACTCTTCGGCGTAGGGCCTGTCGAAAATAAAAATAAACTTATGCTCAGGATGTTCAGTTGTAATTCGGGATAAAGTTTCTCTCGTAAACCAACCAATTCCTTCCAGCTTTCCCTGCAATAACAAACGCGTATTTACGGCAATTATCATAGTTTTTGAATGGCAATGCGATTTATACTCAAATGTACAAAGTCTGCTTAAAAATTGCTACTTTTGGTGCACTTTAATCAAAAACAGGTAAAGTTTACTGCTTGAAACGGAAGTTTATTACAAACCTATTGTTGCTTCTTTTTCTGAATGTTTTAATCAAACCTTTTTGGATATTCGGAATTGACGTCACCGTACAAAATATGGTTGGCGATGAAAGCTATGGCTTATATTTTTCGCTTCTCAATTTCTCTATGATCCTCAATATCATACTCGATCTGGGGATTACCAATTACAACAATAAAAACATAGCCCAGCACCGGCAGTTGCTCCGCAAACATATCAGCAACATTGTTGGGCTAAAGTTTATACTTGCAGGTATTTATGCATTGGTTTGCATTGTTACCGCATTGCTTATCGGCTACCGCGAAGTTCAACTTCACCTGCTTATTTTTCTTATCCTGAATCAGTTCCTGATTTCGTTTACACTATACTTACGGTCGAACATCAGCGGGCTTCATCTGTTCCGCACAGATAGTTTGTTGTCTGTTCTCGACCGGACCCTGATGATCATTATTTGTTCTGTCCTACTGTTTACAAACATTACGAACCACCATTTCCGTATCGAATGGTTTGTTTACGCACAAACAGCAGCATACCTGTTAACGAGTTTAATCACGCTGGCAGTTGTTTTATCACGAACCGGAAAACTAAAGCTGTATTTCGACCGCCATTTCTTTATTGTTTTTCTCCGAAAAACATATCCATACGCGCTCTTGGCTCTTCTAATGTCATTTTATAACCGGATAGACTCGGTTATGCTCGAGCGTTTGCTACCCGACGGAAAAGAGCAAGCCGGTATTTATGCCCATGCCTTCCGTTTGCTCGATGCAGTCTCGATGTTTGGAGTGCTGTTTGCCGGACTTTTACTTCCTATTTTCGCCCGCATGATTAAACAAAAGGAGGAGATTGGCTCGATGGTTCAGTTCTCATTCCTGTTGCTTTTTGTGCCTGCAATTGTGATTAGCCTATCGTCAGGCTTTTACGATCAGGAGATAATGACACTGCTCAATTACAGCAACATGGAGTTCTCGGCATCGATTTTTCAAATTCTGATGATCAGCTTTCTCGGCATAGCAACTACTTATATTTTTGGCACACTTTTAACAGCCAACGGAAGCATAAAGCAATTGAACTACATGGCACTTGTGGGCATGGGCATTAACATTGCGGTGAACTTGCTGCTAATTCCCGAACTGAAAGCACTCGGATCGGCCTGGGCCAGCTTGGCAACGCAACTTTTTACAGCACTTGCCCAAACAATACTGGCCGTAACTATACTGAAATTAACTGTAAACTACCGATTAATCGCCAAACTCGGTGTTTTCATCGGCTTTGTCACGTTAATGGGATATATCAGCCGACAAATCGATGTATGGTATTTAGGCTATTTCACAATGATTGCAGCCAGCGTTTTGTTCGCTTTCTTCACACGACTTATTAATTTAAGAGCGCTTACCCAAATCATCCGCAACGATAACGAATGAAACCGAAGTACACTCCGGAAGATTTGCAAGAACAAAACAATTTTGAACTGTTGACAGAAGTGTCGCATCAGAAACTGAAAGAGTTCGTTGTTCAACAGATTTCGCAAGAAAAACGCATTATTCCTCTTTACTCAATCTATCAGCTATTGATGGTCTTGTTGTTCATTTTCCTCTTAGCCAGAAGTGTAGTGCTGGCAATCAAGGGCTTTGATGAGCCCATTTTATTTATTGGCTTAGCGGCTGTTTTTTCGGTTTCTATTCTGATTGTAATCCACGAATTACTCCATGCCCTCGCTTACCTGGTAACCGGCGCCAGAAAGATTTCGTTCGGAGCTATCCCCCGAAAATTTATCTTTTATGCCTTGGCCGACAGACAGGTTATTGCTCCGGCAGCCTTTCGAATTGTGGCCCTGGCTCCTTTTATTATCGTAAAAATTACTTGCCTTATTGGAGTTGCAATTTGGTTTAATCAACAATTAATGTATTCCTTTTTAACTGTAATGTGCTTACATTCATTATTTTGCTCGGGCGATATAGCGATGCTTGCTTTTTACAACATCCATAAAGGAAAAGAAATATACAATTACGACGATAAAACCGAGGGGAAAACTTATTTTTATCTCCGGAAACCAGAATACTAGTTATGACAATTTTTGAGACAATCGTACTGGGTATTGTTGAAGGCGTTACCGAATTTCTTCCAATATCCTCCACCGGCCACATGGCTCTTACATCAGCAGTACTAGGAATTGAAAAAGATGCTTTCACCAAGCTTTTTATCGAGAACATCCAATTTGGAACGATTTTGTCGGTAATTATTTTGTATTGGCGGAAATTTCTCGACCTGAAACAATTAAGTTTCTACATCAAGCTTGTCGTTGCATTTATTCCGTCGGCAATTGTTGGTATTCTTTTGAAAAAGCACATCGACAAGGTGCTCGAAACGCCCTTGTTTATTTCGGTAGTAATGTTTTTAGGCGGTTTCGTGCTTCTCTTTGTCGATAACTGGTTTAAGAAACCGGCAATCACCAAAGAAGAAAACATCACGATAAAAAATTCATTTGTTATTGGTGTATTCCAGATTATTGCAATTGTCCTTCCCGGTTTCAGCCGCAGCGCCGCAACAATAATTGGAGGAATGCAGCAAAAACTTACCCGCAAAGCAGCTGCCGAATTTTCGTTTTTTCTAGCTGTCCCGACGTTGGCTGGTGCTTTTGCAAAAAGTTTGTGGGACACCTGGAAAGATACTCCTGAAATACTTACAGGAAGCAACATTCAGATGCTTGCGCTGGGAAATTTAGTCGGATTTTTAGTGGCAATGGTCGCGATTAAAACGTTTATCGGGTTTCTGCAAAAGCATGGATTCAAAGCTTTTGGGTGGTACCGTATCCTGGTTGGACTGGTACTGATCTCAATGATTCTAATGGGAATTGACCTGAAGATGGCATAAAAAAAGGCTCCAAATTGGAGCCTTTCTTAATTTATTGAATCTGGCTTACTGCCTTTCGAATTCTTGCAATCGCTTCGCCTTTGCCAACCAGTTCTAAAATTTCGAACAAATCGGGTCCGGTACTTGTACCAACCAAGGCCAGACGAATAGGAACCATTACTGCTCCAAATCCCCATTCTTTGCTGGTCATAAACGCTGAAAAAGTTTCTTTGATGCTTTCTGCTTTCCAATCTGCAACAGTTTCGAGGAACTGTGAAATTGCCAAAAGCTTCTCTCCAGTATCAGTTTTCCACCTCGATTTTACAGTCTTCTCGTCATAACTTTCAGGAGCAACAAAGAAGTAACTGCTTTGCGACCAAAGGTCTTTAGCAAATTCGCAACGGTCTTTTATTTTGCTTACAATTGTCTCAAGTTTATCATAGTCAACGTCTATCCCTTTTGAAAACAACTCCGGTTTAAACATTTCAGCAAGTTCTTTTGCTGGTTTCTGCTGAAGATAATGACGGTTGAACCATTTGGCTTTTTCAGGATCGAACCGGGCGCCCGATTTTACGACTCTAGCCAAATCAAACGCATCTATAAGTTCTTCAATCGAAAAGAATTCCTGTTCTGTTCCTGAATTCCAGCCCAAAAGAGCCAACATATTAATGAAAGCCTCAGGGAAATATCCATCTTCCCGGTATCCGCGCGAATATTCGCCCGTTTCGGGGTCCTTCCATAAAAGCGGAAATACGGGGAAGCCCATTTTATCGCCATCGCGCTTGCTCAGTTTTCCTTTCCCTTCAGGTTTAAGGATAAGCGGCAAATGTGAAAAACACGGACGGGTTTCGCTCCAGCCCAATGATTCGTATAGTAAAATATGCAGCGGCATTGACGACAGCCATTCTTCGCCACGAATGACATGAGTAATTTTCATAAGGTGATCGTCAACAACATTGGCCAAATGATAAGTTGGCATTCCGTCGGATTTGAATAACACTTTGTCGTCGAGCTGATTGGTATTGAACGACACACGTCCACGGATTAAATCTTCTTCAACAATGTCGCGGTTCTCAGGCATCTTAAAACGGATGACGTAATGTTCACCGCTTTGCAGCCTTTCTGCAACCTCTTCCGGAGAAAGAGTGAGCGAATTTTTCAGGTTGTTGCGTGTATGAAGATCGTATGAAAAAACCTGTTTACTGGCTTCGGCGTCTTTACGAAGTACATCGAGCTCTTCGGCCGTATCAAAAGCATAATAGGCAAAACCATGATCAATCAGGTAGTCAGCATACTGTTTGTAAATTGCTTTTCTTTCACTTTGACGATATGGTCCGTATTCGCCGCCAAATCCTACTCCTTCGTCGGGAACAAGCCCACACCATTTCAGCGATTCTATAATATAGTCTTCCGCTCCAGGAACGTATCTGTTTTGGTCGGTGTCTTCAATTCTCAAAAGGAAATCGCCACCATTTTTTTTTGCAAATAAGTAATTGAATAATGCTGTTCGAACGCCACCCATGTGCAACGGGCCTGTCGGACTAGGCGCAAAACGCACCCTTACTCTTCTTTCCATGGTTTTTGCTGATTAAATTTTCGTGGCAAAGATAACATTAATGCTTGGTTCAAGATAAAAAAGTTGGGAAGTTAGTTTCAGCACATAATTCTCAATCGCTCCCTTAAACAGCAAAAAAATTGGTTTAAAAGTGTTTTAGACAGCAAAAAATATCGCCAAAAGCCTTGTTTAATGATATTAACACGATTTTTTTCAAGCAATTGAAAAAAAGGGTTGCAGTAAGCGAGATATCAATATCTTTGCGCTTTCAATTTCCAATAATTTTCTAATTCGTAGGATGAAACGAACTTGCCGTAGTATAATTCCAAAAGCGGCCAGGCAAACAAGAAATGGGAATAATGTTCTGTGTGAATACTCCACGATATGTGTGTTCCACGAGAACGTAAAAATGATAAAATTAATAATTTAACTATTTTCGAGTGAAACGTTTACTTGCAATTGTCGCATTCATCCAGGTTTTTGTTCCTGGAATTGTTATTGCTGACGAGGGGATGTGGTTGCCGGCTTTGATTGAAAAGCTGAATATCAACCAAATGAAAGAAGAGGGGTGTAAGATTAGCGCAGAAGACATTTACAGCATTAACCATTCGAGCTTGAAAGATGCGGTTGTTGCTCTCGACCACGGTTCTTGTACTGCCGAATTAGTATCCGACGAAGGCCTGTTGTTGACAAATCACCATTGCGGATTCGACGAAATCCAGGAACATAGCACCGTTGACCACGATTATCTTCAGAACGGGTTCTGGGCAAAAACAAAAGAGGAAGAACTGCCTAATGAAGGGAAAACAGCATCGTTTTTAATTAATTTCGAAGATGTTACCAACAAAATAGTTCCTCAGTTAAACGATCAAATGAGTGTTGAGGAACGCAACCGGAAAGTTCGCGAAATTTCGAACGAAATCGAAAAAGCCGCTATTGGCGACACGCATTACGAAGCTCGGGTTCAGGGTATGTACAACGACAACCGTTATTATCTGTTTGTTTACGAAACATTCCGCGACATCCGGCTGGTTGGTGCTCCACCTCAGTCAATGGGTAAATTTGGCGGCGACACCGACAACTGGATGTGGCCCCGTCATACCTGCGACTTCAGTATGTTCAGAATTTACTGTGGAAAAGACGGAAAGCCAGCCTCGTACTCCAAAGACAATGTTCCGTTCAAACCAAAGCATCACCTGCCAATTTCCCTGAAGGGCTATAAAATGAACGATTTTGCGATGGTTCTCGGCTACCCCGGCACCACCAACAGATATAAAACTTCATTCGGAATAGAATATACGATGAATGTAACGAATCCGATAAGGATTAAAGTGCGCGCAGAAAAGCAACGCATTATGCAGGAATTTATGAATACTTCGCGCAAAGCACGCATTATGTATTCGGCAAAATATGCGCGAAGCTCAAACTACTACAAGTATAGCATCGGCCAAAACGAAGGCCTTCAACACTTGAATGTACTGGAGAAAAAAAGAGAGCTCGAAAATAAATTTACGAAATGGGTAGAAGCTGATCAGGCAAGAAAAGCAAAATACGGAGAAGCACTGCCTGCCATTGCAAACTCGTACAAAAATCTTGATGACGAAAAGGCATTTGAATACATGGTTGAGTCGATGGTTCGCGGACCTGAGATTTTCTATTTTGCATACCGTACTCGCCCATTGTACGATGCTCTTAAATCTGATAAAAACTCGGAAAGAGTGAATCTGGCAAGCGAACGGGTAAAAAGCGGATTGGATGAATTCTTCAAAGACTACGATTCGGAAACCGATCAAAAAATTGCAGCGGCACTTTTCAAAATATACGCTGATAACGTTTCGGCGCAATATCATCCGCCATTCTTCAGTGTTGTAAAATCGAAATACAACAACGACTTTGAAAAATACACCAAAGAAATGTACGCCAAATCGGTTTTTGGCAGTCGCGAACGCTTAGAAAAATTCTTCAATTCGCCCCGCGCTAAAGTGCTTGAGAACGATCCAATTTTCCAGTCGTCGCTCGAAATATTCCGAATGATGGGGTTAATTGGCGAAGAAACAAACAAAACGACCGACGATCTTGAAAAAGGAAACCGGCTCTACCTGGGTGGCTTAATGGAAATGGAAGCTGACAAAAACTTTTATCCTGATGCAAATTCGACAATGCGCCTCACTTACGGGAAAGTTGGTGATTACATTCCACGCGATGCCGTGAAATACAATTACTACACCACATTGAAAGGCTACATCGAAAAAGAAATACCGGGTGACGACGAGTTTGACGTGCCAGCCAAACTGAAAGAGTTATACTACAAGAAAGATTTTGGTCGCTATGCCGACTCCGACGGAACTTTGCATACCTGTTTCCTTACCAACAACGACATTACCGGAGGAAATTCGGGCAGCCCTGTTATAAACGGCAACGGTGAATTGATTGGGCTTGCTTTCGATGGAAACTGGGAAGCAATGAGCGGCGACATCGCTTTTGAAAACGATCTGCAAAAATGTATCAACGTCGATATTCGCTTTGTTCTTTGGACAATCGACAAAATGGGCGATGCAAGAAATCTGATCAACGAAATGACAATTGTTCAGTAACAAACTATTTTATTATATGCGAAAGACCCGTATTTTTGCGGGTCTTTTGTTTTGAAGTTCTACGGCTTAACTATCAACAATTCAGGCTTGGCTAAACTCAAATATTGAAATTACAACCTTGAACGTTACAATCTATACTGACGGTGCAGCACGCGGAAATCCTGGTCCTGGAGGCTACGGTGTGGTGTTGCTTTCAGGGCAATTCAGAAAAGAGTTGTCTGATGGATACGAACTCACCACCAATAACCGGATGGAATTGCTGGCTGTTATCGCGGGGCTTGAAGCATTAAAAATCGAAAATTCGCAGGTTACCATTTACAGTGACTCTAAATATGTGGTTGACGCTGTTGAAAAAGGTTGGATTTGGAACTGGGTAAAAATCAGGTTCAAAGGCAAAAAAAATCAGGATCTTTGGATGCGCTTTCTTAAGATATACCAAAAGCATCAGGTTAAATTTGTATGGGTAAAAGGGCATGCCAGCATACCCGAAAATGAACGATGCGACCAACTGGCAGTTGCTGCCTCGATGAAACCCGATTTAAAGAAAGACACCGGATACCTCGCCAGCAACTAATTAAACATTTACGGAGAACAGAACGCAAATAAACTTAACACAACAAGAACATGATAGACGCCCTTTATTCAATCTCGATCAGAGTTTTTTCGTTGCTCATTAAACTTGCAGCTCCATTTAATATCAAGGCAAAACAAATAGGCCAGGGTCGTCGCAAAACATTTCAGCAATTAACTGAAAAACTAAAAAAGGATGATCGTGTTGTTTGGGTTCACTGTGCCTCGCTTGGCGAATTTGAACAAGGCCGGCCCATCATCGAAGCAATCAAAAGTCAATATCCTCAGTATAAAATCCTGCTCACATTCTTTTCTCCATCCGGATACGAAATCAGGAAAAATTACAACCTGGCCGATTGCATTTGCTACCTGCCTGCCGATACCAAAACAAACGCGAAAAAGCTGATTGAACAGGTAAATCCTGAAGTCGTCTTTTTTGTGAAATACGAATTTTGGAACAATTATTTGCACGAACTGAAGAAACGCAATACACCATTATATCTTATTTCAGCAATCTTTCGCGAGAACCAGCAGTTTTTTAAAAATTCGCCCGGGGGAAAATGGTACCGGAAAATGCTCCGGTGTTTTGAGCACTTTTTTGTACAGGACGAAAATTCAGTTCAACTTCTAAAGCAAATTGGAATATCAAATGTAACGAAAGCCGGAGATACGCGTTTTGACCGGGTAGCCGAAATTGCAAAAAACGGGAAAGAAATAGCGGTTGTTGAGAAATTCAAGGGCAACAGCCTGGTTGTGGTAGCCGGAAGTTCGTGGAAGCCCGACGAAGAAATTCTGGCTCAATACATCGCAAAACATCCTGATATAAAATTTGTTATTGCACCACACGAAACAAAACGGGCGAATATTGATCGACTCCTTGGTCTTTTGAAAACCAACGTAGTTTGCTTCACTGAAGCCACCGAAGAGAATGTAATTAACAAGCAAGTACTCATTGTTGATACAATCGGGATACTATCGTCGATATACCGGTATGCTGATGTTGCATACATTGGCGGAGGCTTCGGCGTTGGTATTCATAACACGCTCGAAGCGGCCATATTTGGAATGCCAATTGCATTTGGCCCAAATTACCTGAAGTTTGCCGAAGCCACCAGCATGGTAAAACTTGGGGTAGCATTTCCGATAAATAACGCCGACGACCTTGGCGTAGTTTTCGACCAAATGTTAACGGACGAAAGCAAACGCAAGGCAGTTTCAGAAAAGTGTATTGCCTATACAAAACAAAACCTGGGAGCAACCCAAATTATTCTGAGCAAAGTTTTCAACAAGTAATTAAAATCGGAGTCTGAATATTGTGCTTTCGACAATATTATACAATAATCATTTATAATTCAGCCCTTTTACGCAAATATCAAACTTCATCAATTCGAAACTGGATTTTAATTTTTGTAAACTTTTCAGCACTTATAAAATCACAAAATACTGAAAATCTTTATATTAACATTGTCAAGTTGATAACTTTTGTCAAATTTCACTAATCCGGTGTTTATTTTTTTAAACCAAGGTCATATCTTGCATATACCAAAACGAACAAAACGTGTTGCCGAAATTTTTCACGTTTTCAAACATTTAAATAAAAATTAAGCATTAAAATTTCTGGAATATGACATTTAAAAACCTGGCAGTCGAACCTCAAACGGGAAAAAGAACCTACTCTCAGGACGAAGCCTACAAAGCATCATTAGATTATTTTAAAGGCGACGATCTTGCAGCAAGAGTATGGGTCAACAAGTATGCATTGAAAGATTCGTTCGGCAATCTGTACGAACTCACCCCAGATGATATGCACAGACGACTCGCTTCAGAAATTGCAAGAATTGAAAAAAATTACGAAAACCCGATGTCGGAAGACGAGATTTTTGCACTTCTGAAAGATTTTAAATACATCGTTCCACAGGGTGGTCCAATGACTGGTATCGGCAACGATTATCAGATTGCGTCTCTCTCAAACTGCTTTGTTATTGGCAACGAAGGTAATTCCGACTCTTATGGCGGTATTATGAAAGTTGATCAGGAACAAGTTCAGCTTATGAAACGACGTGGCGGCGTTGGTCACGATCTCTCGCACATCAGGCCAAAAGGCTCGCCTGTTAAAAACTCTGCATTGACCTCAACCGGTATTGTTCCTTTCATGGAACGTTATTCAAATTCGACACGTGAAGTTGCTCAAGACGGCCGTCGTGGTGCGTTGATGTTGTCGGTATCAATCAAACACCCGGATGCCGAATCGTTTATTGATGCTAAACTGGAACAGGGAAAAGTTACAGGAGCTAATGTTTCTGTGAAGATTCACGATGATTTTATGCAATCTGTTGAATCGGGTGAAAGTTATCGCACTCAGTATCCGATTGATGCAAAAGACCCGAAATACACAAAAGACATTGATGCCGGCGGATTGTGGAGAAAAATTGTTCACAACGCCTGGAAATCGGCTGAACCTGGAATTCTGTTCTGGGATACCATCATCCGCGAATCTGTTCCGGATTGCTACGCTGATTTAGGATATAAAACGGTATCAACAAATCCTTGCGGCGAAATTCCGCTTTGTCCATACGACAGTTGTCGTTTGATTGCAGTCAACCTGGTTTCATACGTTGAAAATCCGTTCACGTCAAAGGCTCGCTTTAATTTTGATTTGTTTAGAAAACACGTTCAGGTAGCACAGCGAATGATGGACGACATCATCGATCTCGAACTTGAAAAAATCAATGGCATTCTTCAGAAAATAGACGAAGACCCGGAAAATGACGAGATTAAACAAGTTGAACGCTCGATGTGGCTAAAAATTCAGACTAAAGCCAAAGAAGGCCGTCGCACCGGTGTTGGTATCACTGCTGAAGGCGATATGCTGGCAGCCCTTGGTCTCCGTTACGGAAGCGAAGACGCAACCGATTTCAGCGAAGAAATACACAAAACAGTTGCATTAGAAGCTTACCGTTCATCGGTAAACATGGCTAAAGAACGCGGTGCCTTTAAAATTTACAGCGCCGATCGCGAAAAAAATAACCCAATGATCAAAAGGTTACGCGGTGCCGACGAACAATTATACCAGGATATGGTAAAATATGGCCGCCGTAACATTGCCCTTTTAACCATCGCTCCAACCGGAACCACCAGCTTGATGACCCAAACGACCTCGGGAATCGAACCAGTTTTTATGCCGGTTTACAAACGTCGTCGCAAAGTAAATCCAAACGATAAAGATGTAAAAGTTGATTTCGTTGACGAAGTAGGTGATTCATGGGAAGAATATATTGTTATTCACCACAAATTCAAAGAATGGATGGATATCAATGGGTTGGTTCTTGCTGACAATGCGTCTCAGGAAGAACTCGACGAAATGGTTGACAAATCTCCATATTACAAAGCGACTTCGAACGATATTGACTGGATTGCCAAAGTACAGATGCAGGGAAGAATCCAGAAATGGGTTGACCATTCAATCAGCGTAACGATTAATCTTCCGGCTGAAACAGAAGAAGATCTTGTTGGCAAGCTTTATTTTGAAGCCTGGAAAAGCGGCTGCAAAGGAGTGACTGTATATCGCGACGGATCGCGCTCCGGAGTGTTGGTTTCAACAAAGAAAGAAGAAGACAAAGACAAGGAAAAAGAAAAAGAAGAAAAGAAAGAAACTGCTTTCCCGACCAGACGGCCATTTGAATTGGATGCAGATGTTGTTCGTTTCCAGAATGCAAAAGACAAATGGATTGCCTTTATTGGGAAAATTGATGATCGTCCTTATGAAATCTTCACCGGTCTTTCTGACGACGAAGATGGTATTTTGTTGCCTCGCTCTGTGGTGAATGGAAAAATCATAAAAAGTATTGCTCCTGATGGTACCAAACGTTACGATTTCCAATACACCAACAAACACGGATACCGAACAACTATCGAAGGATTGTCATACAAATTCAATCCGGTGTTCTGGAATTACGCCAAACTGATTTCAGGAGTATTGCGCCACGGAATGCCTATTCACAAGGTTGTTGA
>DAOPZV010000050.1:0-7762 GCA_035353575.1 Prolixibacteraceae bacterium
ATTTCAATTCGCCGATCTGGTATCAACCAGATGAGTGCGACTAAAACGTACAATCCTCCTGAAATCCACTGACTGACAAAATTGGAAGCAATAGCCAGCGTATATAAAATGGGCGACATCTTTCCTTTGATGTCGTTTCCAATGGCACGGGCCAGCAGCGAATGTTCACCCTGTGCCCTGATGATGGTGGTTTGCAGAATGAAATAGGCGATAGCAGCCATCAGCAAAACGATTCCGTAAACGGCCATCGGGATGGGCGCAAAGTGGTTCTCTCCAATCCAACCCGTGGTAAAAGGTACCAGCGACAACCAAAACAGCAGGTGCAGGTTGGCCCACAAAATACCTCCTGAAACATGTTTTACCGTGTGCATCATGTGGTGGTGGTTGTTCCAGTAAATGCCAATGTAGATGAAGCTCAGGATGTAACTGATGACCACCGGAATGAGAGGTTTCAAGGCAGCAAAATCGGCGGCGTGTGGCACTTTTATCTCCAAAACCATGATGGTGATGATGATGGCCAGTACGCCATCGCTAAATGCTTCGAGTCGGGTACGGTTCATAAATGGCTTGATTATAACTATGTAAGCAACCAGAAGCCTTATTTTGTTCGGTTTTTGGACGCAAATATTTTTGTTGTTTCTTTTTTTGTTCCCGAAATGACTTCAATGACATAGATTCCGGCCGAGAGTTCGCCCAAAGTTATCTTTGTAATTGTCTGTGATAATTTGTCTTGCATCAGAACTTTTCCGGTTAAATCAATCAAACGATAAGAGCCATCGGTTGAATTATCAGGTATCAAAATCTCAACTGAATTCGATTGATATTCAGGAATAATGCGAATGTTTTTACTTTCCACGATGTTCTTTGTTTCGTTAACCATATCGGCTTTTGCAATCAGCCATTTGTCCGGATCGAATTCAATTTTGTCAACTCTGCTGTCGGATATGGTAAATTCCTGATTTTGAGAAGTGTTGTGGATTCGAAGATCTTTGTATACTCCATTCTTCCAAACCCGAATAGGAATATGCATTTCGAAAAAAGGAACGGTTGAACTGGATGGAGATTGACTTATTCGTATTTTCTGTTTCCCGTTATTAGTGATGTCAGTATAATAAACAATTCGGTAAGTTGGAAATCCTTCACCGTAGTACCAGTCTTTAAAAAATTCAGTAAACGTAGTGTCGCCAGCAGCTTCCATGTGTTTTACAAACTTTTCCTGACTGGCAAAACCGTACACCAAAGTCTTGTCGTTGAGGTAGTTTATTAGTCCATTAAAGAATTTAGTATCGCCCATTTCCCAGCGAAGCATGTGTAGCAAATAGGCACCTTTCGAGTATGAAAGGCGACCGTCGAAAATTCGGTTAATGTTTGTCGTATCGGCAACATAAACCGATCCTCCATTGTTTGAGGTGATTCTGTTTATTTGGCTGCTTTTCCAGGGCATCCAATATTGGCCATTCAGCAAATTCTCATAAGTTATGCCGGTTAAGTATGTTGCAAAACCTTCGTTAAGCCATATGTCGTGCCAGCTTGCCAGGGTAATGTAATCGCCAAACCACTGATGAGCCATTTCATGCGCAACAAGCTCAAAATCAAGTGAAGTCATAAAACTCATCGTTTGGTGCTCCATACCGCCACCCCAGCCAAATTGGGCGTGGCCGTACTTTTCACTGGCAAATGGATAAGTGATAAACAATTTGTTGTAATTCGCCAAAATATCAAGAATATTGGCCGATTGCGCTTTAGCTGCGGCCAGATATTCGGGATAAACATAGTTCAAAACCTCGATATTTTGTCCATTATCAAGTTTCAGAAAATCAGAATAAGCCTGGTAATTGGTAACCGCAATACCAACCAGATAAGTTGCAATCGGGAATTTGTGCTTCCAGTGGGCAATATTGTTTTCGCCGACGATTTTGTTTTCTATCAGTTTCCCGTTGCTGGCACCAATGTATTGCCTGGGGCTGGTAATAAGAATATCGAGCGAGTCTATTTTATCCAGAAGGCTTTCTTTGCAAGGCCACCAGTCTTTCGATCCGTAGGGTTCCGACAATGTCCAGATAATTGGGCTTCCGCTATGAGTTGAGGTAACAAAAGAGCCCATTCCATTCTGAGGCGGCGCACCACGGTAAAAAATCTCGAAAGTTGCGCTTTGTCCTTTGGATGCAGCTTGTGGTAGCGAAATCAAAATTTTATCTCCTGAGTGCGCGAAAGAAAATTTCTTTTCATTAAAGAGTACCGAATCCACGGTCATCACATCGTTCAAATCGAAGTGAACGGTTAAAACATCATTTTTCAGGAACTTTAATTTTGAAAGTACCGAGCCCGAAATGTAATTAACAGCCGGATTGACAGCAAGATTTAAGCGCTGGTGGGTGAGGTCGTATGAGGAGTAATCATCAGCTTCGATGAATTCTGCCTTTTTTAAAAACTGTTCTTGGTCGGCAACCGAAATTTTATCGGTAAACTTCGGATCGGGTGCCTGGGCAAAGGCTCCAAATCCAGTCAATGCAAAAATAAAAAAGACTATTTTTCGCATATCCGGAGCGGTTTTTACAGCTTTTAGCCAATAACCAAATTCTATAAAAAAAGAAAGATATTGCATATGGGTGCAATATCTTTTATAGGGCTTGAAAAGTGATCAAAATTTCTAAAATCCAAAAATTCGAGGATAGAGGATCGCCAACGTAAGCGTTACAATAATAAGTAGAGCCAACCCAATAAAAAATAATACCACGCCAATTCTGTATCTTTTATTTGATTTGACCAATTCGGTTACAGAAGTTATTTTATTTATTTTATTAACCAGCTTTTGAAGCGCCATCTGATCTTTTACGATGTAATCATAGGCTCCATACTTCATACTGTTTATGGCAATGTCGATGCTATCCTGCCCCGAAAGAAAAATGAATTCAACATTTGGATTGGTCTTCTTAGCCTTAATTAGTACTTCAATACCCGTCATTCCTTCCAACAAATAATCCTGAATTATTATTGCCGGATTTTTGTGCATATTATTCAAAGCATCCTCCCCGGTAAGATAGGATTCTACATTGGTAAATTTATTTGTCTTCAGATAACTCACAACCAATTTATTATACATCTGGTTGTCTTCTACAACAAATATTAAGGGGTTTTTAGTGTTTTGCATGACTAAATATGTTTAACCAAAAAAGTTGAAATTCTTATTTTTAATACTCCTGAAACACTTAATAACACAAGGAATTGCGAGTAACCAAATTTAGGAAAAAAAACCTGAATATATCAAGATGCCGAAAGTAGAACGTATAAATTTTATTTTTTAATACAAGTGTTCGGCATTTTTTACATTTTTGATTGTGAAAAGTTTCCGGTTAATTTTATAATCGAAAAAACAAAAATTGAACTGAAAATGACAAACTTAATTATCGATATCGGCAATACAAACATCGTTTTTGGAGTAGCCAAAGGAAACGATTGGGTTAAAATCTGGAGGATACAAACAGATTGGTCAAAGACTGCAGATGAATATGAAGTTATTTTCCGTTCGCTTTTTGCTGCTTCGGATATTGATTGCGGCTCTATTTCGAGGACAGTTTTGAGTAGTGTTGTGCCCAGTTTGATCAGGCCGTTCAGGGAAATGATCGGGCGGTTGCTTGGCGATGATCTGGTTGTTGTTGGTCCTGAAATGTACGAACGGCTTCCGATAAAAGTGCTGAATCCTTATGAAATTGGTACCGACCTTGTAGCAGATGCAACAGCTGCGTTCATCGGTTATGGCGGGCCGGTGATGGTGATTGATTTTGGTACTGCTTTAACATTCACAACTGTAAGCCAAACCGGAGAAATTTTGGGTGTTGCCATTGCTCCCGGGTTGCTGACAGCTTTGAAATCACTTACCGGAAACACTGCCCAATTGCACGACGTGCAGCTCGACGCTCCGCCATCGGTGCTGGGCGAGAATACAGTTCATGCAATTCAGTCGGGCATTGTTTTGGGCTTTGCAGGTTTGGTCGATTCTATTGTGCGAAGAACCGAAACGGAAATTGGTACGAGCCTGAAAGTGGTTGCGACTGGAGGCTTATCATTTGTGCTGAAAGACGTATCTGAAAAAATTGATACAATTGATGTGAATTTAACCCTTAACGGATTAAAATTCATCGGATCAAGTTTCTAGTTTTTCAGGAAAGACTGGTAGTAATTTTCGACCATCCTGATCATAGTGGCTTTTGCTTCCGGATTGAGAAAACTTGCCGAAAATGAATTTTTTGCAAGTGTCGATATCTGCTCAGCTGACAAATTCAGAGCGTTGGCTACAACAACGAAATTCTCGTTCATGTATCCGCCAAAATAGGCCGGGTCATCAGAATTAATTGTGGCAACAATTCCTCTTTCGAGCATAACCTTAAGCGGGTGCCTGCCGACTTCTTTTACAACCTTTAGCTTTAAATTAGAAAGCGGACAAACGGTGAGTGGTATTTTTGCAGAAACCAATTTTTCAATCAGTTTTTCGTCCTCCAGCGATCTGTTACCGTGATCAATCCGATCAACTTTTAACAGATTCAGCGCTTCCCAAACATATTCCGGCGGCCCTTCTTCGCCTGCATGAGCCACAATCCGGAACCCTTGCTTCCGGGCTTCATCGAAAACTCTCTGGAATTTGCGTGGCGGATGACCAACTTCTGACGAATCTAGCCCAACCCCGGTAATCCATTGTTTGAATGGCATTGCTTCAGTCAGCGTTTCAAAGGCCGACTCTTCGGAGAGATGACGCAAAAAACTCATGATCAATCGATATGAGATTCCTAGTTTCTTTTCGCCGTCAACCAATGCGTTATGAATTCCGGTGATTATAGTTTTGAAGTCGATGCCGCGGGCCGTATGTGTTTGAGGATCAAAAAATATCTCGGTGTGGAGCACGTTTTGCGAATGTATTTTTTGCAGGTAAGCCCAGGTTAAATCGTAGAAATCCCTTTCATTAATAAGGACGTTTGCTCCACTGTAATAAATATCTAAAAATTCCTGAAGGTTATTGAAGTTGTAAGCCGATTTTAACTTGTCGATTGACGAATACTTCAGCTTTATTTGATTTCGGTTAGCGATTTCAAACATCAGTTCAGGCTCAAAAGTTCCCTCAATATGCAGATGTAGTTCTGCCTTAGGCAAACCTGAAATGAAATCTTCAATTGCTAACCGGTTCATATTGCTGTAACGTTTTTATTTCTTCACCTTATTTAACAGTAAATCTACCAAATTGTTTGCAACTTTCAGGTTTTCGAAGCTTTCAGGAAGATAAGCATGGTCGATGTATTCGTTATACAGCCACGGGTCGCCAACTGCCAAAACGTAACCTTTGCCACAACTTACTTCTGCGATAAAAACCGCGCCTGTTTCAGCATCATTCAAAACAGATTTGGCATTCTTCGAAAGGGTGATCCCGGAAACTTCCTTCATATAAATTTTCTTCACCCCACTGAAAAGCGGATGATTTGGAAACTTAGTTTCGGCACCCATTTCCCAATCGCGACTTAAAACCGGATTAAGCGTTTTAGGGTTGAAATGAAGTCCGAATTCTTTTGCCAGTTGGTTTAAGTGAGTGAATTCACAGTTTGGACCGTCATTAGCCATAAGGAGAAGAACTCCGCCGTTGCTCACCCATTTTTTCAGAAATTTGATGTCGTTGGGTTGAATGTAATTTGGGGTTGGATTTTCTTTGGTTGTATCTGGATCGACTATAATGTAAACGTTTATGCCTTTCATCGATTTGGCATTTGGCGCTGTGGCAATGGTTTTCAGTTCAGCATTTCTTTTTTTGAACAGATCGCCCAGTTGCGAGAATCCGCTGTTTTCGGTATCGTCCCAGGTATAGTGGAAAATTTTGCCGGTTTTTGCATTCGTTTCGTGATTAAACCAATTGTCTAAACCAACGGTCTTTTGCGCCAGGCCAACCGACGAAATGGCGAAGAAAGCAAGAACCAGGATTACAATACGTTTCATGGTGTTATAAATTAGGTAATTAAATTCAAATAATCTTGTGCAACGAATTTGTGCAATCGATTTCATTTTTGCAAATCTACAATTATTCAGGAGTAATTTTTGCGCGTTGCTATTTTTTTTCTGAGTTATGAAATATCCTCATCGTTTGCTCTGCTGCAAACGAAAGAAGCGTTGCTGCCTGGGTTTTCGATTCATCCAATGTCATCGGGCGATTGGCGATTGAAAAAGCGGCGGTCAGGCCTTGTTCGTATAAACGGTCCAGGTTTCCGGAAACCATTCCGGCCAGTGCCACCAGAGGAACTCTGTTTGTTTTGCATATCTTGGCTATACCGCTAATTGTTTTTCCGAAAACAGTTTGTTCGTCAATTTTGCCTTCGCCTGTAAAAACAAGGTTCGCTGTACCGATTTGTTGCTCAAAGTTCGCTACTTCGGCGATCAATTCAAATCCGGAGTAAACTTTAGCATTGCAGAAGGCCATTAGCGCGGCTCCCAAGCCACCGGCCGCACCTGCTCCGGCCAAATTTGAGTAATCGACGCCAAATTGGCGCTGCAATATTTTCGAATAATGAATCATTCCTTTTTCCAGAATATCAATCATCTCAGGAGTTGCGCCTTTTTGTGGCCCGTAAACCGAAGTTGCTCCGGAAGGGCCAACCAGCGGATTTTGTACGTCGCATGCAACCGTAATTTTTACACTCCGCAGAAATGGGTGAACTGCTGAGCAATCAATATGATCCAGATATTTAAGTGCTTCGCCTCCTGAACCAATCTGTTTGTTGTTTTGATCAAGTAACTTATACCCAAGAGCCTGCGCCATTCCTGCTCCGCCATCGTTTGTTGCACTTCCGCCAATTCCAATAATTATATCTTGAAAACCAGCGTCAATTGCAGCTTTTATCAACAATCCGGTTCCAAAAGTTGAAGTAACCAGCGGATTGCGCTCTTCGGGAGTGAGCAGTTCCAGACCCGATGCCGACGCCATCTCGATCACCGCGGTTTTTCCATTCCCTAAAGCTCCGAAAAAGGAGCCGATCGGCCTGCTCAGTGCATCAACCGACTCAACTCGGATTATTTTTCCTGAAGTTGCTGTCACCAGGGCTTCAACGGTTCCTTCGCCTCCGTCGGCCATCGGAATAGAAACGACTTCAGCTTTTGGATCAACCTTTTTAATACCTTTTTCAATTGCAATTGCTACATTGCTGGCTGATAAGCATTCCTTAAAAGAATCGGGTGCAATAACGATACGCATTATATTTTTAGGATTGATAGTTTGTCGGAAAATACAGAAATACTTTTAGATTTCGGGCAGGTAGGGTGGAAACTTTATTGTTCGGATTAAAGCTAGACCCAAAAATTACACAATCTTAAAAATGCCCACAAATGGAAATATTCTTAAAGTCGTTGATAATCGCTTCTTTATTAATTGTTTCAGTTGATCTTGTTGCCCAGGAAAAAGCTCCAGTGCCGAAACTGAAAAGCGTAGTTGTGCAGGAAGAAGATTTCGCAAAGTCGGGAGGTGTAAAGCACCCGGAATTGGAAACTTATTATGATCAGGCCGGAAATTTAATTGAGGAGAAGCAATACAAAAATGGCAGATTTGGCTCGCACGAAAAAAATGAGTACGACAAAGACGGTAACAAGATAAAAGTGACCGAGCTTGACGAAAACGGAAAGGTGCTGAAATACACCGTTTACAAATACGAGAAAGGACTAAAAACTGAGAAAACTGTATTTGGAGCCAACCAAAAAATGAAATCGCGAAAAACCTATCAGTATAAGTTTTACT
>DAOPZV010000050.1:7862-21254 GCA_035353575.1 Prolixibacteraceae bacterium
CACTTTTTATTAACAACCCATAAATCAGGTATCGAATTTGGTAACTTTACTTTCCTGAAATTTCAGGATTAGAGGAAAATAGAAATTTGATTTAACTGGTTGGTATGATTCCTTTTACACATTTACATGTTCACTCACAATATTCCATTCTCGACGGTGCGGCCAGCGTAAAAGGGCTGATCTCGAAAGCAAAAAAGGATGGAATGACAGCGTTGGCTTTGACCGATCATGGCAACATGTTTGGCTCAAAGGAGTTCTTTGATGTTTGTAAGAAGGAAGGCATGAAGCCGATAATTGGCTGCGAAACTTACGTTGCCGAACAGTCGCGGCATAATAAAAAGGATGCAAAGGTTGACCGTTCGGGCTATCACCTCATTTTGCTTGCCAAAAATAAAACTGGCTACCGAAATCTCCTGAAGCTGGTTTCCCTGGCTTATACCGAAGGTTTTTATTACAAGCCGCGTATCGACAAGGAAATTTTGGAGAAATACAGCGAAGGTTTGATTGTATCTTCTGCCTGCCTGGGGGGCGAAGTCCCGCAGCACATCATGGCAAATAATATTAAGGACGCTGAAGACACAATTCAGTGGTTCAAGTCTATTTTTGGCGAAGATTATTACCTTGAATTACAGCGACACCCCGCTGCTTCGCCGGAGTTGCGCCAAAATGTGTACGATAATCAAGTGTTGGTAAACGCCAAAATTCTGGAGTTGGCTCAAAAACACAATGTGAAGGTTATCTGTACCAACGACTCGCATTTTATTAATGAAGAAGATGCCGATGCGCACGATTTGCTGATTTGTTTGAATACGGGAAAAGATCTCGATGATCCAACCCGTATGCGCTATACCAAACAGGAGTGGTTTAAAACTACTGCCGAGATGAATGAGCTTTTCGCCGATGTTCCTGAAGCGCTGGCTAATACTCAGGAAATTGTGGACAAGGTTGAAAAATTCGAGTTGGATTCAGACCCGATTATGCCAGTTTTCCCGATTCCTGAATCATTTGGTAAAGAGGACGATTACCTGGGAAAATATGACCGGGCACAATTAATCAAAGAATTTGGAGAAGGTGCATTCGGCCGTTTGGGTGGGTTCGAGAAAGTGCTTCGTGTGAAATTTGAATCTGATTATCTCGAACACCTTACCTATAAAGGGGCATACGTTCGTTACGGAAACCCTATTCCGGATGATGTAAAAGAGCGAATCGATTTTGAGCTGAACACCATCAAAACAATGGGTTTCCCGGGGTACTTCCTCATCGTTCAGGACTTTATTAATGCTGCCCGCGAAATGGGAGTGCTGGTTGGACCTGGCCGTGGTTCGGCTGCCGGAGCCGTTGTTTCATATTGCGTAGGGATTACGAATATCGATCCGCTGAAATATGATTTGCTTTTCGAACGTTTCCTGAATCCCGATCGTATCTCGATGCCCGACGTGGATATCGATTTTGACGACGATGGACGTCAGATGGTGCTCGACTGGGTAACCGAAAAATATGGAAAGGACAAAGTTGCTCATATTTGTACTTTTGGTACAATGGCCACTAAATCAGCTATTAAAGATGTGGCGCGTGTACTGAAATTATCACTTTCGGAAGCCGACCGCCTGACCAAGCTGGTGCCCGATGCACCAAAGATGAATTTCGGCATCGCACTTAAAGAGAGTCCGGAGCTTAAACAAGAGCTAAACTCACCGAGCGAGTTGGTGCGCCAAACCCTGAAATTTGCGCAAACACTCGAAGGTTCGGTGCGCCAAACCGGGGTTCACGCCTGTGGAATTTTGATCAGCCGCGATCCGCTTACCGACCATATTCCGGTGATGCCCACCAAAGACGAAGATCTGCTTACAACACAATACGATGGCCATTTTGTTGAAGCCATTGGTTTGCTGAAGATGGACTTCCTTGGCCTGAAAACGCTTTCGATCATTAAGGAAACACTCGAGAATGTTCGACTTTCCAAAGGAATTGAAATTGACATCGACAAAATTCCGATGGATGATCAGGAGACTTTCGATTTATTTAGCCGCGGCGATACAACCGGGGTGTTCCAGTTCGAGTCGCCCGGAATGAAGAAGCACCTTCGGAATTTGAAACCAAGCCGGTTCGAGGATCTTGTGGCAATGAATGCGCTTTATCGTCCCGGCCCAATGGAGTACATTCCGCAGTTCATCCGCCGAAAACATGGTCAGGAGCCTATTGAATACGACCATCCGCTGATGGAACCCTACCTGAAAGATACCTACGGAATTACGGTTTACCAGGAGCAGGTAATGCTTCAGTCGCGTGCATTGGGCAGGTTTACCCGAGGCGATTCCGACTCGTTGCGAAAAGCGATGGGGAAGAAAATTAAGGCCATGATGGACAAGCTGAAGGAGAAATTTAAGGATGGATGTCTCAAAAATCCTGCTTTCATGAGTGGCTTGGATGGAAAGAAAAAGCCTGAAGATCTGATTGATAAAATATGGGGCGACTGGGAAGCATTTGCCAGTTACGCGTTCAACAAATCGCACTCGGTTTGCTACGCTTACGTGGCTTACCAAACTGGTTACCTGAAAGCACATTACCCAGCCGAATTTATGGCGGCCAACATGAGCCGAAACCTGAGCAATATTACTGAAATCACGAAGCTCATGGAAGAATGCAAGCGCATGAACATGAATGTTTTGGGGCCGGATGTTAACGAAAGTTACGCCAAGTTTACGGTAAACAAGGCCGGTAATATCCGTTTCGGAATGGCTGCTGTAAAAGGGGTAGGCGAGGGAGCGGTTGACGATATTGTGAAAGCACGAAAGACAGAAGAATTTAAAGACATTTACGATTTTGTTGAGCGGGTAAACCTTCAGTCGGTGAACAAGAAAAACCTTGAGGCGCTGGCCATGGCGGGAGCATTCGACTCGTTTAAAAAGCATACCAGAAGCCAGTTTTTTGCACCCGACGAGAGCGACCAGACTTTTGTCGAAAAACTAATCCGGTATGGGAATAAAATGCAGTTTGAAAGTGCTAATATGCAACCGTCGCTTTTTGGTGAGGTAATGGCAACCCAATCGGTACAAAAGCCCGAACCGCCAATGGTTCCGGAGTGGGTTGACCTGGTATTGCTTGAGAAAGAACGAAGTTTGGTTGGTGTATATCTCACGGCGCATCCGCTGGATAAGTATAAAGTTGAAATTGATACGCTTACCACCAAAGATGTTTCATTTAAAGATCTGAATAACAACATCGAGGTGCTGAAAGGTCGGGAAATGACTTTTGTTGGAATGGTAAGCGAAGCACGCGAAAGTTTCAGTAAAAATGGTAAGCCATTCAGCTATATTGTTTTAACCGACTACACCGATTCATATAAAATGTTCTTTTTTGCCAAAGATTACGTCGAGTTTGGTAAATATTGCAAGCCCGGACTTTACCTCATGGTACGGGGTGTGGTTCAAAATCGCTTTGGAGGAGATCAGCTCGAGTTCAAGGTAAATCGCATCGAATTGATGGACGAAATTCGCGAGAAATATTTCAAAAGTATCACAATAAAAATACCGCTATCTTCGCTGACCCGCGAGCGAATCAATGAAATTGGCGATCTGACTCTGAATTCCAGGGGAAAAGCATTGCTTAAATTCGATGTCTGGGATCCCGAAACAAAAATGATGGTTAATCTGTTTTCAAGAAATACACGGATCGAAATCACAGATGACTTGCTGGCCTATTTCGAAAAGCATGACGATCTTGCTTTTAAAATTAATTAGGCTATTTTTGTGATGGCTCTCGGATACGTTACAATATTCACAAGTAAAAATATTTAAAATGGCTTTAGAAATTAATGACGCAAATTTTGAGGAACTGGTTCTTCAGGCTGACAAACCGGTTCTGGTTGATTTTTGGGCTGAATGGTGTGGACCATGTCGCATGGTTGCTCCTGTTGTTAACGAGCTTTCCGAAGAATTTTCAGGAAGGTTGATCGTTGGAAAAGTTGATGTTGACAGCAATCCAGGTATTGCTTCAAAATTTGGAATCCGTAATATTCCAACTATTCTTTTCTTTAAAGACGGTGCTGTTGTTGACAAGCACGTTGGTGCTGCTCCAAAATCGACTCTTGCAGCCAAAGTTCAAAGTATTTTGTAATAAGTAATAATTTGAACAAAAAGGCATAGGAATTTTAGGTTCTTATGCCTTTTTTGTTTTTACATTTGGACGTAATAATTACAAAGTAACCTGGTCAGGCAATTCGAGAAATTAGTATTTAGTGAACAACTTATTTGATATACAGCAGTTTCAGCAGTTTGATAACCTCGAGCTTATCTCGAAAGAGGTTGTTGAAGGCTTCATAACAGGCTTACACCGAAGTCCTTTTCACGGTTTTTCGGTCGAATTTGCCGAACATCGCCTGTACAACACGGGCGAATCGACCAAGCATCTCGATTGGAAATTGTTTGCCCGGACCGACAGGTTGTTTGTGAAGCAATATGAAGAAGAAACGAACCTTAGATGCCAATTGGTGATCGATACGTCATCGTCGATGCTTTTTCCTTTCGAGAAAGGAAAAGGCGCGCGTATCAACAAGCTGGCTTTTTCGGTTTATTCTGCTGCGGCAATCATTTACCTTCTACGTAAACAGAGGGACGCGGCTGGTCTTACGCTTTTTTCTGAAGATGTTGAATTCCATTCCGAAGCCCGTCTTTCGTCGGTACACATCGATCTGTTATATAGCGAATTGGGCAAGTTGCTGAACCAGGAAAATGCACAACTCAACCGAAAGACAAATACGATTGACGCACTGCACATGATTGCGGAGAATATTCATAAGCGATCGCTTGTGATTTTGTTTACTGATTTGATGGGGCATGAGAACCTGGATGAGTTTTTTGAAGCCTTGCAACACATGAGATACAATAAGCACGAGGTTTTGCTGTTTCATGTTTCCGATCATATACACGAAAAAGAGTTTGATTTCAGGAATCAGCCGTTACGGTTTGTTGACCTTGAAACAGGAGAGCACCTCCGTTTTTTGCCACACGACCTGAAAAAAAATTACGAGCGAGCAATGGACGATTATTTTGAAGATATGCGTGTTAGGTGCGGGCAATACCAGGTTGATCTCGCTCAAGCCGACATTAACGAAGATTTCAAGCAAGTGCTTTTGACTTACCTGCTGAAAAGAAAGCGGTTATACTAATTTATCGGCGTCAATAAGATGATGGGTGATTATAGAGTATTCCTTTCTGGCCTCTCAAAAAATAGATGTAGTACTTGTCAATCAGGCAGTTTTGGCTGTAAATAAGGCACGAATCTTCATGCAATATTTCGTCAAACCCGGCCTTTATTTCAGAAGTGATTTTGTCTCCATCCACAAAAATTGCGACTTTATTGGTTTGGTTAAACTGTTCAATGCCTGGCCATAAATCAAATTGAGTCATTCGCGAATTCAGGTTTAAAACATAAGTACTGGGGTGTCCTTCCATAGAAAACGACATTTCTGAAGCGATGTGGTAGTTACTCGAGAAAATATAGGCATCATTTGGTGCAATTGTTTTCTTCAGGCTGTCAACTTTTTGAGCCAGCTGCGACCATCCGATTACTTTATTTGCCGGATTGGATTTTCCAAGCGGGGCAATAGTGTTCCACGAAGAGGTGAGAAAAGCAAATAAGTTCATGGCCACAAACATCGAAGCTATAACTTTTACTGTGGTTTTCAACTTGTGTTGGTCTATAGAGAAGTGCGCAAATAAAACCGGGATGCCTACATAAGCAAACATTGTCCAGTTGATATAAACACCTGATTTTCTAACGAATGCAACTACAAGAAAAATGAGTAGCATGCAAATCGCCGGAAGTAATAGAAATGTCTCTTCCTTAGTAAAAGACTTTGCTCTGAATTTTCGAAACAACGTTTGGTATTGATAAAAGGGCAGCAAAATTGCAATCTGACCGAGCACGAATTCGAGCACATTTTGAATAATATTTAAAATCGTTTGAGGGTGACTGTGCGCACCAGATAAGGCTACAATATGAGAAACGCCAACTCCGTTATTGGTTAAATTCCAGTATATTACTGGCGAGAATAAAATAGCGGAAATGACGATCGAAATGTAAAACCAGATGCTTTTAAAGATCCATCGCTGGTTGGCCAGGGCATATAAAATGATTGGTAAAAAAATGAGCCACATCGAATATTTCGACAAAGCGCCCAGTCCAACGCTTAACCCAAACAATATCCACCACAACGGATTGGGTTTATGTGTCGCTTTCCAATAAAAAAGCATGGCGCAGGTCCAGAAGAAAAGCAGCGGAGTGTCGGTTGTATAGAACGATGAGATGCTGATGACAAACGGAAATACATTAGAAATTAGTGATGCAACTATGGCTTTTGGCTGACTTTTAAAAATTTCAAGCGCAAGAAAATAGGTTGCTATCGACAATAGTAGGCCCGTTATAACAGCATTTATGCGGACACCCAGAATGGTGTCGCCCAAAAGCAATGTTGAAAAGTGGTTTAAATAAGCAATTAGTGGCGGCTTTGAATAGTACGACAACTGTAAATGTTTGCTCCACAGCCAATACTGGGCTTCTTCCGATTGAAGATCAACCGGAAAATATATAATCGTCAAAGCTTTAGCTAGTGCAAGGAGAAATAAAATTCCCAGCAATCCGTAAAACTTTCGTTTCGAGATTAACTCTGTTTCTGTCATTGTTTCCTGTTTTTCTGAGAACTAACCACTGCTTTTTTCAAAACCAAAAACCAAAATTCGCTGATAATGTAGGTTTTTCGGTTGATCCGGAGTAGCCGAGCGTTACTTCCATTGGGCCTAAATGCGATTTGATTGAATATCTTAACCCAACGCCGTAAGTTGTTTTTACATCATCAGTTAAAAAGAAGCTCGTATCTTGCCACATGATATTGAATAGAGCCGACAGATATTGCGACTTGGTGAATTTGAACCTCAAACCTGTCAATCCGATGTAGGTGTAACTTTGGGCAATACTGAGAGCCGGAAGCCCAACAAAAGGAAGGTGATAATTAAAATATTGAGCGTATGGTTCTCCGCCAACCATTGTCATTCGGGCGATCGGGAATTCCGACGCGGGCAATGCCCGGCCATAAGCATCGAGCATTAGCGAAACATGTTCGTCTAATGGCACCACATTTCGCGATTTGACCAAAACTACCGGATTAATTTGGCTATTGTGATGAAAATCAGTCACCAGTGAAAATTCGGCGTAGGTATTCGATCCACGCGACGGGAAATAGAAGTCGTCGAAGTTGTCGAACGACAGATAAGCGAACGCATTGGTCAGGAAAAACTCCATCTTTCCCGGGTTATCTGCGTTATTTAGCTTGGTGAAAATATTCCCTTGGTAATATTCTTCTTGTCCTCCTATCCCGAGACTAAACCGGTGAAGGAAAGGCTGGTAGAAATACACCGATCCGGCGCTATAGAAGATATTGGCTTCATAAGCTTTTTTCCCTTCTGAAAAAATATTGTAATTCAGAAATTTTCCTTTCAGACTGAAGCCCAGGGTTGGAAAATTGGTTTTGTTGGTTTCCGCAGTAAGATTCAGCCCGGGATTTATTGACAGTTCAGCGCTTGCCGACAGAAATCCAAACACGTTGCTGTAATTTTGTTGGGTTCTGTTGAGCAAAATAGCCGCTCCGTCAATAGTATTTGCCCTAAAACCAATATTTTGCGATAAGAATTTGCGAGTCGATATCGTTAAGTTCAGCGTTTTTCCATTGTTATTGTCAACCAGGTTATAGTAAATGCGATCGAACCCACCTAAGCCATAAAGCTTGTCGATTGCTGTTTTGATATCGCTTGCTGAGTAGTCGCCCGGAAGTTCCATTCCAACGGTCTTTTCGAGGAACTCTGTTTCGAGGTGAGAATTTCCCGAAAATGTAATCTCTGTAATATGCCAATGCTCCGGACTTACAAACTGACGTGATTTTTCGCGATACTGCAAATTGTATTTTTCTTTGAGCTCTTTCAATTGAGATCCAACTTCGTGTGCAGCCCGCTCGCCCCTGATAACTAGCGAATCGACGCTTTGCCTGCTAAAGCTCGACACTGAAAAACCAGTGATGTCGGGCTTTATCGTGATGTCGCAAAGGCCTTTGTTTATTGTGTCTTTGGAATGGTCAAAAAAGCTAACTAGCTGGCCAATCACGTTGTTTAATGAATTCAGGTTTTTTCGGTCGTAGTAATCTCTTCGGATATCAACGCCAATAATTATATCGGCACCCATTTGTTTAGCAATGTCAGTCGGGAAATTATTGACGACGCCTCCGTCAACCAGCAGCATGCCATTTCGGTCGGAGGACTGAAAGGCCACCGGAATCGCCATACTCGAGAACATTGCCGTTGGCAAAAATCCATCCCGGAGTATTACTTCTTTTCCACTCTCTAAATCAGTTGCCACACATGCAAAAGATATTGGAAACTTCGAGAAATCGGCATCAGACGGAATATTTCCAGTGAGACCGCAAAGAGTGTTTAACACGTTTTGCCCACGTATTACTCCTTGCGGAAGGGTAAGTTTTCCGTTTACCGGGAGTGAGAAAATGTATCGCTGTTTCAGCTGTTGGTCGTTTCGCGAAAGAAACCTTCGGGGTACATCGTCAGAAAGTGTTGTTTCCCAGTTCATCTCTTTTACCATCGTTTCCAGTTCTGCAGCCGTGTAGCCGAGCGAGTAAATTCCTCCCACCAGGCTTCCAATGCTTGTCCCAACAATAATGTCAACAGGAATGCCTTCCTGCTCGAGTACTTTCAGAACTCCGATGTGTGCAAATCCTTTCGCGCCACCGCCGCTTAGCACCAGAGCAACTTTAGGCCGCTCTGGCTTTTGCGTCTGGCCGATAGAATTTGCTGCATTTATAAGAAGCAATGCAAATGCAAAAAAAACGAGTGCTATTTGCCTGAAAAAACTCATCTAGCTATATACCTCTAGTTTTTTTCTAACAAAATTAAGGGTACTTCCGATAGTATTTAACTCAGCATAATCTTTTTCTCGTATGTTAATTTTAAAGTAAATTCCGAGATAGAATGCGAGACACGTGAACTGAAAATCCTCGAAATCAAAATCTGAGACGAACGAAGCGTTCTCGTGTATTTTTTCTTTCGGAATTCCCATGTACTTCAGAATTTGGGTAAATTTTTCTTCGATAGTGTGCATATTTAAAAATTATTAGTTAATCAACTGAACGATAGTTTTTTGCTATTCTTTCTGGAATGTTCCAGATACCAGTCAAAAAATCGCGAAATTCCTTCTTCAACAGTAATCTGTGGTTTGATATTTAAGTCATTCTGCAATCGGGAGGTGTCTGCAAAAGTTTTATATACATCCCCGCGTTGCATGTCAACGAATTGCTTAATTGCTTTTTTCCCGGTAGCATTTTCAATAGCCGAAATGAAATCCATTAATTGTATTGGCTTTCCGGCCCCAACGTTATAGATGTTGTATGGAAGTTCCCCTTTAGGTGCACGTTCCAAAATCAGAGAAAGACATTCTACAATATCGTCGATGTAGGTGAAGTCGCGAGACAAATCTCCGTTATTGAAAACTTTGATCGGCGTGCCGTTCATAATCGAGTCCATAAACAGGAAAGGAGCCATGTCTGGTCTTCCCCATGGGCCGTAAACAGTAAAGAAGCGAACTCCAGTTGTTGGAATCTGGTACAATTTGCCGTAGGCATGAGCCATAAGTTCGTTTGATTTCTTTGTTGCGGCATAGAGACTTACCGGCGTATCAACCTGATCTGTTTCACTATACGGAACTTTTTCATTTAATCCGTAAATGCTACTCGAGCTCGCATAAACAAGGTGTTTAACCGGGTTAAACCGGCACGCCTCCAGGATGTTTAAAAAACCGATAATGTTTGAATTGACATACGAATAGGGGTTTTCGATTGAAAATCTCACTCCGGCCTGCGCTGCCAGGTGGCAAACTACATCGAATTTTTCAATCGAGAACAATTGGTCGATAAATACTTTATCCTGAAGATCAGCTTTGTAGAAAGTGTAGTTTGGATAAATAGTACTTTTTACCGGCTGATGACTGCGGATGTAGTGCTTATTGATTCCTGACAATTCGAGCCGCGAATATTTCAGGTCGATGTCGTAATATCCGTTAATGTTATCGATCCCAATTACGCGGTGACCCTGCGCTGCCAGGTTCTTTACCGTATGAAACCCGATAAATCCGGCTGTTCCTGTTACTAAAATTTTCATAGCTTTAATCGTTTTGTTTCTTGTTTTCTAATTCTATGCAATAGTAATTTCCTGTATGAAAGATATTTCTGCCCCGTGCAAACATTTTCAACGTGTCATTTTTTCTAAGTTCTTTCCCTGACACAAATACAATTGCAGGCGTAACTATTTTATCGTCGGCAAGCAAATCCGGCTTTTTAAGTTCTTTCAATTCACTTTTCAGATAAACGCTAAAATTATTTGCTCTGCTTAATCCGCAGTAATAGTAGTTCACCCCACCTTTTTGGTCGGCAATGGCTTTGGCTTGCAAACAAAGGTGATTCAGCCCGATTAAGTGATTTAGTTTGGGAATGGCAAACGACACCACAAAAACGGAAGCCATTAGTCCGGCTCCCAATGTTTGAATTCCGGATAGCAATTTGTTACTCAGTAAATATTTTAAAGTTATTGTGCCAGCAACGGTAAGTAACGCAGATGCGAGCACAATCGGCAACGACACCACAAATTCTGTTTCCTTAAAGAAATATTTATAGATGAGTGTTGCCGGAAATGCCAAAATCAAAATCACAGATGGAATACTCATGAGAATGGAATACCATTTGCTTTGGGCTGTTCGGTGCAACCAAATCATCGACAGATAGACAAAAAATGGCAATGTTGGTAAAATGTAAACAGCTAATTTAGAGCTAAATATAGATAGTGTGACTATTGTCGAAAGAGCTATAACAATGAAAAAAAGTTCAAGATTTGAAAGCGTGTAATGCTTTCTTATGAAGTTCCATAATATTGCACCAACCAGTAATGACCATGGAGCAAGGGTGTACCAAATTGCGATAAAGTAGTAGTAAAATGGCTCTTTATGGTGAAAAGCATTGACAGCCCGGTTTACCGTTTGCTTGAAGAGCAAGTTATTCAAATATTCGCTTCCTCCTTCCGCATAAACACCAATAAACCAAATACCTGAAAGAAATGCCAAAATCGATAAAGTTTTCCAGCCCCAATATTTTCTGATCAGTTTATACTCCTTTTTTAAAACCAGAAAAGTAATAACCGAAACCAGCGGAACGATTAGTCCAACAGGTCCTTTTGTAAACAACGCGAGGAAAACATATACCGGGAAAAGAATTGGATCGAAGCGTGAACCTTTATTTTCGTACATCCTGAAGAACGTGTACAGAGCAAGCACAATAAACATGCACATGAGCATATCCATGCGAAGTACGACAGCCGACCCAACAAAGAAAACACTCGTTAAAAGCATTAATTCGGCGCTGAATCTTTCTTCGGCGGTCAACAAGTCTTTCACCCATTGGTTCATCACATAAATCATTGCCAGGGCCGGAAGAAGCGAAAACATTCCTAAAAATAACATGCTGTGGTGCCCAAAGAGTACTTTCCCAAGCATTACTATCCAAAGGTAGAGTGGAGGTTTGTCGGCATAGATTACGCCATGGCTGGTAAAGGTAAAGATCGATCCGTTGGCCAACGCTTCATCTGCAATACTTAAATATCGCAATTCATTATCAGGAGTAAAATCTCTGAAAATGAATATTGGTAACACTGCCAGAGCGTAACTAATAAAACGAAGAGTTGTATTGCTTAGGTATCGACTCATTATTTATTTAATCAAATCGCTTTATTTCAATGTCTTGCTATTTTTAAAAATTTAACCGATTGGTTAAATCCATTGACCAAATTTAAAGGTTTCTTTCCAGAAAACATCAGAGTTATTCAAGTAATTTAACCATTTGGTTAAGAATAGTGATTCTTTGGTTTTAATTTCACCTGTTTTCATAGCTTCCAGCATTAAGAGTATTGAATTCCCTTGCCAGATCCATTTTTTTTGAAATGGAAAATGGCAGAGGGAATACTATCGTTTTCTGAACTTATTGTTGCGTCCTTATATATCTTGACGATTAGTTGCATCTTATATTTTAATAATTAGCCTCGATCGTGTTTTTATTTGTTTACGATTTAGGGGCAATTTTGATTTACAACAAAATAAACTTTCAATAATGTGAACCTTTGTCAAAGAGCTTTAATAAACTTAAACGAATCAAAAATTTTGTTAAGTATTGGCATCATTGCATTTTATCGTATTTCCCGATTGCCTGCATATATTTTGATTCTGCGATTTTATAAGTACATCTCGAATTAATCAGATTTTCGTTTGTTTGTTGAAAAAGAGCCTGTGCCTCAAGTAAATCGGAAACACCAATATTGCCTGAATGATAATTATCGTCGGTCACTTTCAGGTTTTCTTTAGCTTGCGCTATTGCTTTTTCGGCTAGTTTGATCTGGTCCATGCCTTCCTGAAGTTCGTTGCGTGCTTGTTCAATTTGCAATGCAAGCAATTCAGAAGTTTCGTTTAATTTGTTTTTAGCTTTTTCAACCTTTACCTGTTGTTGCTTTATTTTATGCGAACCGCCCCACCAGTTCGAAATAGGAATACTTAAATTAACCAATGCCAGTTTGTGGGTTAAGTTCGTATTCATTACATCAACAGCCGAAGCCATTCCGGTTACAGCCAACTGGGGCATTAGTTCGCCCCGGGTCATTTTAAGCTGTAGTTCTTCTGCTTCGGTGGCTTTGTTAAGTAACTTGTATTCATCGCGGTTAGCGACAGCATTTTCGGCTTGAATTTGTTCGGGCAAAATCCCTTCATTAATTGGTTTGTCCGAAAAAACTAAAGTTGAATCATACAGAATGCCAATGTGCTGGCACAGGGCCCTTTTTGTGAGCGTAATTCCATTCAAAAGTTTTAAACGGTTCGACTGCAATTCGTTTTGTTTTAGTTGAACTTTCAGTAAATCATTTCGTTGCGTTAGCCCGGCTTTTGTGAAATTGCTTACATCTTTGTTCAGTGCAGCCAGTAATTCGCTATAGCTATCCAACGTTTTTAGCTTTTCCGATAGCGCCACAACATTCCAGTAAAGCTGATCGGTTTTGACCAATACTTCAGTTGTTGTCATGGCTTGTTGCCTGCGGCTAACTTCTTCGCCGAGAGAAGCAAGCTTGTTGCCATTACGGATTTGTCCGCCTGCGTATATTGGCACCGATACCGAAACGCTGGCCATATTTATGTAGTCGAGCGCATTGACTGGTGTCGCCGGGAAGTAAGCGAACTGTGTTGAGCTGGCCAAATTGGCAGGATTTCCATCGTAAACCGGAAGGTTCATCTCCGGGATTTCACCTTTTA
>DAOPZV010000051.1:0-20810 GCA_035353575.1 Prolixibacteraceae bacterium
GTGGCTTTTAACCGAAGATGCTCGTCAACTGCTTTCTGGAATTGCTCCCTGAAATCGGGAACTTCTTTGGTTATTGTCTCCAGCTCGGTGCTGCTTAAGGTAAAGAAAACGCCAGGAGTAATGGAGCGGACTGTTACCGACGACGCTTTATCCGAGATCAAATCGGCCTCACCAAAATACTCGCCCTGAGACAATAGCCCAACGCGAAGCTCTTCGCCATGAGGGCCTTTACTCAACACTTCGACCTGACCAGAAGCAATGATGAAAAATTTTTGCCGGTCTTCGCTTTCCCGAATCAATGCGCTTCCCAGTTCTACTTCTTCAATCACAAAACGTTTGGCCAAACGATTTACAATTTCTTCGTCGATATTCGAGAAAAGCGGAATCCGTCGCAACGAATCGGCCCTGAAAGAAGGAATTCCTTCCAGGTATTCAATTGCAATGCGTTCAGCCTTTTTTAGCTCTACTTTGGTTCGGTTAACGCGGTAAGTGCCCGATTCTACCTGAACCCAGGGTAATAACTTCAACAATAAACGCGGGGTTATCGAACCCATTTGCGGCGGCGTCTTGGTTGTTGTTGCCAACTGCCGGGCGGTAGCCGTTGTTACGCTACGCTGTAAATCATTTTTTGCCATTTTTTTATATTTTTAAGTAGTTTGCAGATACTCTCAGGTAATTTGTATTTCTTCTTTTTCAACCAAGCCATTCCTGATTTTGAAGGACTTAATGTCAGGAAATTCACCAGCCAGTGAAACTATCACGTAGCTAACATTCGGATCGAATGCCAGCCGAATATCTTCAACCGAAGGACGTGCCGGAGTGGCTGGATGACTATGATAATTTGCCAGAATTTCCAAACCTGCGTTTCGTGTTTCTCGCAAAGTTCGAAACTGCTCAGCAGGATCAAACGAAAAGTGCTCGGGGCTGTGATCGATATTTGTCAGTTCAAAATGGCGTTTCACTGTCCTGTCAGTTCCGGCTAAATAGCCACAAACTTCTTCCGGCAGTCCTTTTTTAGCCTGATCAAAAATCTGATCAACAATTTGTTGCGGGATGTATAACATGTAGCGGCCTATTTCTGAATAGTGACTTTGTGCACATTTCCATCTACATGAGCAACTCCAAGGACATTGTATCCCTGCTCCTTCGCACTTTTCGGAACATTTTCCAACGGTTCGCCTTCGGTAAGCAGTACTTCCAGTATATCTCCCGATTTTAACTTCGACAGTTCAATTTTTGTCTTCACAAAAGTCATTGGACAATGCTCGCGGGTTATATCTAATTTAAATTCAGCCATGTGTGAGTTATGAGTTATTAATTATGAATGATGAATTAATCAAGACAAATTTTTGAATTCATCAGAAATTAAATGAACAGGGTACGGCCTCCCTCCGAAATTTCGAGAAAGGTGGCAACGCCCAAAACATCTTTCACTTCGTGTATAAAATCGCTTTTTTGAATGCCTAAGATGTGCATCGCCATTTCGCAGGCATACAGGTTAATTCCTAGCACTTTAGCCGCTTCAACTAATTCTTCGAGCGTTGCTACATTCTTTTTGCGCATCAGGTAGCGAAAAATTTTTGGACTCAACCCCAGAAAATTAAGTCTGGAAACGGGCGCCGAACGTAAGCCGCCCATAAAAAAGCCAAACAATTTTCCGAGGAATCCTTTACCGACAAATGCCCTACCCTGTTTTTTCTTGATGGCATCCAATCCCCAGAACGTAAAGAAGATATTGACTTCATAACCAACTGCTGCTGCGCCGGTTGCCAACGTGAATGTGGCTACCAGCTTATCGAAGTCGCCACTGAACGAGATTAGCGACAGCTTCTTTGCTTCGCCCAATTTTCCTAATGCAATATCTGTAGCTCCTATAGAAATTGTTGATTTATTATTGATTATTTTTGAGTTTAAAGTTTAAAGTTCGGAGTTGGAAGATTGGTTAATTTGTTGAATTGTGTAATTGTAGTTTTTTTCAAACCATTCAACAAATTATCTTCATTTCCACATCTTCAAATTTCCACATCTTCACATCCTCAATGTCTGTCCTTTATTTCGCAGGTTGCCTGTTCGTAATCAACGAGTTCGGTTATCGTTGGATGATCGCCGCACACACTGCAATTGTGGTTGTGTTTTACATTTATCGTCCTGAAATCCATTGTTTTAGCATTGAACGTCAGCAAACGATTTGTCAACAAGTTCCCCACCCCTGTCAGGTATTTCAATGTTTCAGTTGCCTGAATGGTTCCCAAAATCCCGGCAATCGCGCCTAAAACACCAGCCTGCGAGCAGGTGGGCACTGCGTTGGGCGGAGGTGGTGAATGAAAGATGCAACGGTAACAGGCCGTTCCGGGCAAAACCGTGATGGTCTGTCCCTCGAATCTCAAAATACCACCGTGAGAGAATGGTTTTTTCGCCTGAACACACGCATCATTGATTAGGAACTTGACCGGAAAATTGTCGGTTCCATCCACTATAAAATCATAGTCTTTGATGATATCCAGTGCATTGTCGGCCCGAAGCAGGTCGTAGTAGGCATTTACTTTAACGTCGGGATTGAGTTGATTGATTTTCTCCTTGGCCGAAATTACTTTTGCTTTGTTTACATCGGGAGTAAAATGGATAACCTGTCGTTGCAGATTTGACAAATCCACTACATCTCCATCAATAATGCCAATTGTGCCAACCCCGGCTGCAGCCAGATAAAGGGCAACAGGTGCGCCAAGACCTCCGGCACCTACAATCAACACCTTTCCATTGTTAATTTTCTCCTGCCCTTCAACTCCAACATCCTGAAGAATAATGTGGCGGCTGTATCGCTGTATCTGATCTTCTGTAAAATCCATAGTTATTTTATTGGTATTTCACCACATGAGGATGACTACCGCCTCCCATGAAGTATAAAAAATCAACCTCGTCTCCATCTTTCACATTCACCACACTGAAATTTGCTCTGTCAACAAATTCTCCGTTAACCTGAACAGAAACCATTTCCGGTTGCTCCACGTCGTTTTTCTTAATCAAATCAATCACCGATACTGGACTGTCTAACTCCTGTTCTTTTCCATTCACCTTAATTTTTCCCATCTCTTTACTATTTTGCTGTTTATTATTTGTTTCTAGATCACACTGTCGTCGTCGGAAACAATCCCATTTTTACCCGTGCTCTTTTCTACCTGAAAAAGTGGTGTCGATAAGTATCTTTCGCCGGTATCAGGCAAGATCACTACAATATTTTTTCCTTTATTTTCAGGGCGTTTTGCTATTTGGATAGCGGCATAAACCGCAGCTCCGGAAGAAACACCGGCAATCAATCCTTCGGTGCGGGCAAGCTGGCGGCTGATGTCGTAAGCCTCTTCATTTTTTACCCTGAATATTTCGTCGTACACTTTAACATTTAAAATGCCTGGAACAAAACCTGCTCCAAGACCCTGGATTTTATGCGGTCCGGGGGTTCCTCCCGAAAGCACTGCCGAATCAGCAGGTTCAACAGCAACCACTTTAACTTTTGGGTTTTTCTCTTTTAAAACCTCGCCTACGCCGGTTATTGTTCCTCCTGTTCCTACTCCGGCAACAAAAATATCAACCTGCCCATCGGTGTCGTTCCAAATCTCAAGAGCTGTGGTCTTCCGATGAATTGCAGGATTTGCATGATTATTAAATTGCTGAGGGATAAAAGCTTTTGGAAACGCATTTTTAAGCTCAACTGCTTTTCTAATTGCCCCGCCCATTCCCTCGTAACCCGGACTTAACACAATTTCGGCACCCAAGGCTGAGAGTATGTTTCGTCGTTCAACACTCATCGATTCGGGCATAACCAATATAAGCCGGTAACCTTTTGAGGCTGCTACAAAGGCCAGTGCAATACCTGTATTTCCGCTTGTTGGCTCAATAATGACTGTACTTTTGTCAATCCAATCGAGTTTTTCAGCAATGTCAATCAAAGCAAACCCCAGACGGTCTTTTACACTTCGAGCCGGGTTAAATGCTTCTATTTTGGCAATAATGTTGGCTTCGAGCAAATACTTTTGTTCAATTCTATTGAGTTTCAGAAGAGGTGTATTACCTATTAACTCGGTTATGCTTTTAGCTATTTTGGCCATGATTTTTCTTTTTTACAAATATTGAACGGATTAATAATCTGCGAAATACCTAATTGGTAGTATATTGCCTACCATGTTTGTGGTATATTGGGTATATCGCAGGTATTTATTGTTTGCGAATGAGCACTGACCAAAAATTTTCGTTCTTCTTCTGTTCCAGAATATGATGGCCCTCGTTGCGGACTGATCCGGGAACATTTTGTATGGGCGCACCATCATCGAGCAGTATTTCCAGCAGTTCGCCGCTTTTCATTCCCGAAAGTTCAATCTTGGTTTTTACAAAGTTCATCGGGCAAGCCACTCCCCTAAGGTCGCGGAGGCGTTTACCAACAACAATTTCAGCAGGAATCCCGATTGGCTTTTTATGCTCGGTGTTTGTTTTAAATTGAAGCGAATCGTCCATGTGATTGTACAAATCAATGACCTTATTGGCTAATGCATCAATTTGCTGGCGGTATTTCAGAAACGAAGCGTTCTGATTTTCGAGTGCCATTTTTACAATTGGCTCAAATTCGTTGCTCACATAGCCTTCTGAAATAAAAGCCTGGATGAACGAAGTGAACACTTCTTCTCTGTTTTTAGGTTCAATACCGCGCGTTACCAGCAACATACGCGACGCGTGGAACACCATTCCATGAAGTGATTTGTTGATCAAATCCCGATCGGTGCTGTGTTCAATCCCCTTGCGGATATCGAGGATCGAATCGCGGTCGAAATCGATCATATCGAACATACCTGCTGAGCATTCGGCCTGGCCACGTGCTGCCAGCGAAAATGGTTCTGTTGCGCCCCAGTCGTAGTAGTAATTCTTGTCGTCGTCAAACGAAGGGATGGTTTCGTACCGGGTAAGTACCGATTCAATGTCAGCCTGTCCTTCGTTATCGAGATATTCGTTAAAATCTTTGTAGTTGTTTTTCTTTTCGCTCCATTTCAGCAGAAAATTTGCTGTGAACCGGGGCAAATCGCGGGCGCTTACTTCGCCGTATTTGTTCGCCAGCCGGGCTTTTTTGTCGCCTGTACGGCCGCCCGCGACAATGTAATAGGCCGGATACACCCGGTCGTTGCGCGAAACCTTGCCGTAAAATCCAAGCTGCGATAAATTGTGTTGCCCGCACGAATTAGGGCAACCCGAGAAATTGATGTTGATAGCGGCAAAATCGTCCAATTGTTCTTCCGGGATTTTTGCTAACGCCCTTTTCAATGCCGACGAAGCGCCTTTGGCCAGACATAAACCCAACCGACAGGTATCTGCCCCGGTACAAGCTACCAACGAATTTAAAATTCGTGGACGATCAACTTCAACATCCAATGCTTTCAGTAAATGGTAAACATCCTGAAGTTTATCGCCGGGAATATTCCGCAGCAATACGTTTTGTCGCATCGTGAAGCGCAGAACATCGTTGCCCAGTGGTTCGAGGAACTCAGCCAGACTCTCCAAAGCCTCGGAGCTCACCATTCCATGTTCAAACGGCACTTCAACAGTGTAATATTCCGATTGACGTTGTTCTTTCACATAGCGGTTCAGCCATTTTCCGAACAGCTTATTTTCCTCGTTGAAATCCAAAGAACTCTTTAAAGTCCCCTTCAGGGGATTTAGGGGTTCATGGTTTTCTGAAACTTCGGGCAAAACCAGTTCATACGCGCCTTCCGCCTTCAGACGATTAAATATTTCATAAAAAATCTCAAAAACCTGTTCTTCTCCCAGCTTATAAAAAATGTACCGAATACGGGCTTTGTGCCTGTTGCGGCGGTTTCCGTGTTCCGAAAACAGAACTTTTACCGCTTCGCCCACATAAAGTAAATCGGTGGCCGGAATAAAGTCAGAAAGCTTAAACCCGGCAGTAGGTTTTGAGCCCAGCCCGCCGCCTATAAACACTTTAAAGCCTTTTACCCCATTCCGAGTCGTGGCTATAAAACCGAGATCGTTGAAGGTTGCGTTGGCATTATCGGCATCGTTTCCGGCAAAAGCAATTTTGTATTTACGTGGCAACGACAACGAATCGGGTTCTGCAATCAGCGCATTGGTGAGCGCCAAAGCATACGGCGTTACGTCAAAAACCTCGTCTTTGGCAACGCCGGCATCGTCCGAAGCCATGATATTTCGGACCGTATTTCCGCCACCGCCGCGGGTTGACAAACCGAGTTGGTAAAGTTGTTCGAGAATGCCCGGAGCCTGCTCAAGCGTCACATTGTGCAACTGCAACTCCTGCCTTGTGGTGATATGGATGGGTTCTGCTCCTTCTTGCTGGGCCAGAAGCGCAACTGCTTTCAATTGCTTCGGGCTTATCGCACCGGCTGCACATCGTATGCGCACCATAAATGTGCCGTTTTGGCGTTGTTCGTAAATGCCCATCGGTACACGAATGGCCTTAAATTTCACGGCTTCAATTTCACCGTTCCGGTAATCGCTGACATGCTTTGAGAATGCCTCGATATCAGTTTTTAATGATACAGGGATAGCGTACATGTTTGGTTTTTTATAGGTCTTAATACGGAGCAAAGTTGTGGGTTGAAAAATTCAGGAGAAATACCCCTATCTGGGTATATTGCATACCGCATTTATGGTAGTATTTATACCCACTAAAAGGGATTTTCTCAAAACTTATTAATGCTGATGTTTGCAGGTAAATCCTGAAGGATTCTATCATCAGGAGAAGTAATTTTTCATCATTAATAACCAACCTATGTTTGATCAGGAATACGTAACATTTAGTCCCAAAATACGCCAAAGCAGTATCACACACCTGAAATGCTCAGGCTGTGGCGAAATATATGCCCACGATTCGGTACAAAATTTTTGCACCAACTCGCATTGCCAGGAAACTTTGCTGGCCGAATATGATCTGAAAACAATCCGAGTTACAAAGGATGATTTGAAGAACAGACAGTCCAATATGTGGCGCTACCGCGAATTTCTGCCCATAACCGACGAGAAAAATATTGTTTCGCTGGGCGAAGGAGGAACGCCTTTATTTAAGGCCAACAAACTAAGTAAAGCCATTGATATTGAACAGCTTTACTGGAAAGACGAAGGCGGAAATCCAACCGGATCGTTTAAAGCCCGTGGAATGAGCGCGGCTATTTCGAAAGCCAAAGAGTTGGGAATTAAAAAACTGGCTATTCCAACAGCGGGGAATGCCGGAGTTGCTTTGGCCGCCTACGGAACCCGCGCCGGAATGCACGTTCATGTGTATATGCCCCGCGAAACGCCGCTTCAGCACAAACAGGAAGTGCGCTACTACGGTGCTCAACTTACCGAAATTGACGGCAATATTGGCGATTGTGGTAAGCTGGTGGCCGAGCTTTGCGCAAAAGGTGAATTTTTTAATGTTTCGACCTTGAAAGAACCATACCGCTTGGAAGGCAAAAAAACGATGGGCTACGAGTTAGCCGAACAATTCAACTGGGAATTGCCCGACGTAATTTTGTACCCAACAGGCGGTGGTACCGGCTTGATTGGTTTCTGGAAGGCATTTGAAGAGTTGGAAAAAGTAGGCTGGATAGGCCGGAAACGCCCGCGCGTTGTTGCAGTGCAATCGACCAGTTGCGATGGTATTGTGAGTGCGTTTCATGGCAACCTGACTAAATCCGAGCCGGTTGACCGCGGCTTTACCATTGCCAACGGGCTGCGGGTTCCCAAATCGTTTGCCGACAAATTGATCCTGAAAATACTTCGCCAGTACAACGGCACGGCGGTTCGCGTTTCGGACCTGGAAATTAACGAAGCTTTGAACGAAGTGGCCCGACTGGAAGGGATGTTTATAGCTCCTGAAGGCGCTGCGCTTTGGGCTGCACTGAAACAACTGAAGTACAGCAATTGGATCAGAAAGGACGAGAAAGTAGTGCTGATTAATACCGGAAGCGGCTACAAATACCTCGAAAACATTTTTGCCGGAGAGAATATTTAGGCTGATTTTTCCCAAAATAATTTGCTCGCCACAGATTGCACTGATTTACGCAGATTCGATTTATTCGGCTGCTGAAATCGGTGTAGTTTGTGGCTTTTTATTTTGTAAAATAATTTTGAGAAGAGGGGTGAAAATCATAAGTTTGGAATAATTATAAGTAAAATTAATAATCATAAAACTGAAGAACCTATGAACATTTATACATCTTTTGATGAAGTGGAAACGGAAATAAAAGAACAAACCCCTGGAATCATTTATAAATTCAGAGATTGGGATAACGCATTTCATAAAAAGATATTAACTGAAAGAGAAATTTGGTTTGCACATCCAGAATCATTGAATGACCCATACGATACGAGACCTCCATACAATTTCATTGCGGAAAATATTGATTGGGATTTTGCTGAAGCTATGATAAAGGAAGCAGGCAGAACTTTTGAACCTCATTTATCGGAAGAAGAACTAGATGAAGAAGTAGAAGCTAGGCTTAGCGAATTAAAGAATGATCCAATTAACTATTTTCTACGTAATAGAATTGCTTTTAATTCGGACACAAGTCATTTTGACAGGATTGGAGTCTTTAGCTGTTGTATGTCATTTGGTAATGAAGCAATGTGGGCTCATTATGGGAACAATCATAGTGGTTTTGCTGTAGGCTTCAATACAATTGAATTAGCTAGATCACTAAAATGTAGTTTAGGATTAGTTAATTATAGCGATAGCCCCATTGACTATTACATATTGGGAGATAATAGAAATAGAATGACGACTGAGATTCTCCAAAAGTCGACTAAGTGGCAATATGAGGAAGAAATAAGATTCTATACTTATGGTGTTGGTATCAATAGGAATAGATCAAGTATTTACCCCTTAGAAGCACTTGAAGAGATTGTGTTTGGTTTGAATACCGCTACAGATGTTATAGAGGAAATCACCAAAATTGCTGTTGATTCTTTTCCTGAAATCTCTGTATATAAAATGGCATTAAATCCAAATGGATTTGGCTTTTTAAAAAGTAATATTCTCTAATTATAAATCAATTAATAAATCAAAAAATGCACAAAATCCGGTGAAGAGTTGGGGACATTGTAATTCGGCTAAGACGATTCTCTTGCGAATATAAGCCAAGAAAAACCACTGAATTTTTGTAAGTTTGCTTTATGAAACTAGATGCCAGTCAAATAGAAACAATTAAGAACTACCTCAAAACCCGTCCGGTTTTGAAAGCTTATCTGTTTGGTTCCTACGTTCGTGATGAAGCGGATGACCAAAGTGATATTGATATTTTGGTAGACTTGGATTATTCTCAACGAATTGGGCTTCAGTTTATTCAAATGAAGATTGATCTTGAAAAGCTGCTAAATACCAAGGTAGATCTGGTTTCATCCAATGGACTATCAAAGTATGTAAAACCACGGGTTGACCACGAAAAACAACTGATTTATGCGCGGTAGATTGGGCGACAAAGTCAGGCTTCAGCATGTTTATGATGCGATTCTTGAAATCGAATCATACCTCGTTGGTCAGGAATTTTCTGATTTTATGACTAACTCAATGATGCGATTTGCCTGTATCAAGCAAATGGAAATCATTGGCGAAGCAAGTAATCATGTCTCTGACGAAATCAAGTCTAAATTTTCGCAAATAGAATGGTCACAGATTGTCGGGATGCGCCATGTTTTTGTCCATGAATACTTTGGAGTTGATTCCAGCCTGGTTTGGGAAATTATTAAAAATGACATACCCGATTTAAAAGAGAAAATCAAAGAAATCATTGATTCTCTCGAATAGAAAATTCAACTTCCTCCTACCCCTCATTCTCAAACCCCCGAGCCTTTTCTTCATCAAAAGCGTTTTCCCATTTGGCCATTACTACGGTGGCAGTGCAGTTTCCGATTACGTTAACGGTCGTGCGGGCCATGTCCATCAAAACGTCAATTCCAAGAATCAGGAAAACCGGTGTAGTTGGCAATCCAAAGCTCGAAAGGGTGCCCAACAGAACAACCAAAGCTGCACGCGAAACTCCGGCAGTTCCTTTGCTGGTGAGCATGAGCATCAAACACAAAACCAATTGGTCGGCAACCGATAAATCGATTCCAGCCACCTGGGCCACAAACACGCAGGCCAGCGACAAATAAAGCGTGGTTCCGTCGAGGTTAAAGCTGTAGCCGGTAGGAATAACAAAGGCTACAATTTTACGGGGTACACCAAACCGCTCCATATTTTCGAGCGCGGCAGGCAATGCCGACTCCGAATTGGCCGTGGCAAAGGCAATTGATGCCGGTTCGCTGACGGCTGCAATAAACTTTTTGATCGGAATTTTCAGGAACAGAAGCAACGGCAATATTACAACCAGCACGAAGATGATTAGTGCCGCATAAAGCGTAGCCAAAAGTTTAACCAGGCTTCCGAGAATATCGAGACCCAAATGCCCAATGGTAAACGCAATAGCCCCAAAAACGGCTACCGGCGCGTAATACATGATGATGTTGGTAAATTTGAACATCGTTTCGGCCAAACTTTCGGTAAAGCGAAGCATTGTTTTTCGATACAATTCGGGAACGCGGGCAACCGCCACCCCGAAAATAATACTGAAAACCACTACCTGCAAAATATTACCGTCAAACACCGATTTCGCAATGTTTTCAGGAAACATATTCAGCAAAAAACCTGACCAGGTGTGCGCTTTGGCGGCTGTTACAGGAACGCTGGCATCGGCCGGAAGCGTTAATCCCACACCTGCTTTGCTGATGTTGATAGCAACAAGTCCGATAAACAAAGCGATGGTTGATACAATCTCGAAATACAGGATAGATTTCCAGCCCAGACGGCCAACCAGTTTCAGATCGTTGTGCCCGGCAATGCCGTTAACCAAAGTGGCGAAAATCAGCGGGGCAATGATGGTTTTGATGAGCCGGATGAAAATATCGCTCAAAAACTGCATGTTTTTCGAGACTTCCGGAAGGTCGTGTCCAAATTCGGCACCCGCCACAATGGCAATCAAAATCCATACGGTCAGCGACTTTCGTTTCAAGGCAAAAAGCGAGAGCAAACCCACGTTGAAACACCTGATAGCCGTGAAAAGATCGGGATCGACAGCTATAATTTTGTAGCCGGTCAGCACAAGCAACAAAGCCGATAATGCCGATACTGCGATACAGGCAAGATTTAAAAAATTAGTCGATTTATTTTCGGATTGATTCATTCAGAAAAAGTTGTTGTAACACAAAAAGATTTTCCCTGCTTTCGGTATGGCCATGAAAGCAAGGAAAATCGATATTAAAATGAAAAAATAGCCTTCCTATTCGCGGCCAAAACCGCCGCCTAAGCGGATTTTATCGCCAAAGAAAAGTCCGTTGGCAAGCTGGCGGTTAGTTCCCAGCCAATATCCCCTGAAATTGGTTGAATTATAGAATGCAATAATCCGTCCGCGACGCACACCAAAAATTCCGAGCGATGGGGTATCACCAAGAGTTTTCACGAAAGCTTTTGGCGCATAGCCATCGAGCAACGGCGATTTGGTGTAAACCGCCGGATAATTGGCTGCAATGTTTTCAGCCTTCAACTGAATAATTTCATTGTCTTTGAATACTGGCAAACGATCTGTTTTATATCCATAATTAATCGGGTGTGTCAAATCGAGTTTGGTTTCGAATACACTTCCGGGAACTTCGCGCGAAGCACTGAATAACTGCGCATTCTCGTAATTTAATCCAATGGCTTTTGCATCGTCCTTGTTATATTCGGCCTGAATCAGTTTATTCTTTACCAGCCAGTTGCTTGCATTTTCGAGTGCAATTAAGGTATTCCCTGCCCCAACCCAGTACTGGATTTTTTCAGCCACTTTTTCGTCTAACTCCTGATAGCTTCCGGCCGGAATAACCAACACGTTGTATTTTTCCAGACTTACCTGTTTCAAGGTTCTAACAGGAAGCAGCGTTGCCGGAACCTGGTATTTTGTATCGAGCAGATGCCAAACCTGTCCGGCACTGATGCTGTTTACACCGTCCTCGGTTAAAATGGCAATGCGTGGTTTTGTAACTACCGAAAAATACGAACTACCCAGATCGGTGGCTTTGTTGTCGCCAGTACTTACGCGATACACATCAACGCCGTCGTTTTGGGTAATTTCATTAATAATCCGATCAACCTTGGGCTTATCGGTATTAATCGATCCCAACGGAATGAGAATAGATCCACGGTCGAACTTCTGTCCATCAAGCGTTTCAAAGGCTTTCGAAGCAACTTTTACTAGGATGTCTTCTTTCAGCAAGCGTTCCAGGGCACGCGGAGCCAGGTAAGTTTCCCATTTGAAAATGTATGAATTGGTTGGTTCCGCTCCAATAATTTTACCTTTCGGTTCCTGTTCTGGACTAAATGCGTCACCGCTTATTCCGGTTGAAGTGGCAACAGCTTCGAACGGCAAATTATACGCCTGCGGAATATTCCAGGCCGAAATGTCATAAAAAATACTGTCTTTGGGGTTGGTATGGAAGCTGAAGATCGATTTAATCAAACGGTATTGCGGTTGATCGAGAGGAACCACGTACGCCGAAGCTGGTTTAAACGACTGCTTCCCTGCATTTACACTGCTTTTCAACTGATACGATTTAATGCCGTGTTTATTCAGGAATTGTGCGAATTTAAAGGTCGTCAGCGGATCGTAATCTGCTCCAAACACATAAGCCTTTTGAGCTTCTTTTTTGGCATCATCGATGGCCGAGGTGTAATAATCTTTCTGGTAATTCAGAAAATCAGTTTTTAGTTTGTATGCAGTTTTAATCGTTGATAACGATCCGGTAAACTGGTTGCGAATGGCGAACGGAAAAGTAATAACCCCATTGTCCGATTCCTGGGCAAAACCTCTGACACTGGCCTGTTCGAACAACAGCGAAACACCGCCATTTAAATCCAGAAAGGTTGGACCACGGCCAATGTAATAATCGTCGTATCGTTCTCCTGAAGTGTAAAACGAACCAATGGCATCAAACGCTTTGGCATAATCATCGGCCAGCTTCTGGGTTAAAGCCTGGTTGGCTGGCGAAATCAGCGGGTTAACACGATTAGGCTCGCCGGGCGAAAAATGGAAGGTCGCGCTGGTTCCCTGCTCGTGTTCGTCAACCAAAATATTCGGTTTCCAGGTCTGAAGCTGCTTGATTCGCGCTTCTGATTCAGGTTGCTCAATGGGCAACCAGTCGCGGTTCAGGTCGAACCAATAGTGGTTGGAACGTCCACCGGGCCATCCTTCGTTGTGCTCGCGGCTGGCAGGGTCAGTGTTGCCTTCGTAGCTTTTGTTGCTGTTTACCCAGTTCGAGAAGCGCTGTACTCCGTCAGGATTAGTCGCCGGATCAATCAAAATAATGGTTTTATCGAGCAATTCGTCGATCTCTTTTCCCTGAGCTGCGGCCAGATAATAGGCAGTGAGCAACGAACTGTTTGCGCCGCTGGCTTCGTTGCCATGAATACTGTGACTCAACCAAACCACCACCGGCAAGTCAGCAATATTCAGTTTTGACGAAGTCGAAGGGTCGCTCAATTGAATGTGTTGCTGGCGAAGTTCTTCGATACGTTTGATATTCGCTTCGGAACTGATAATGGCCACGGTCAGCGGACGGCCTTCGTGCGTTTTTCCATACACTTCGTATTTTACGCGGGGAGAAGCCTGCGCCAGTTGCCTGAAATAATACACCAGGTTATCGTGGCTGGCGTGAAATTCGCCAACCTGGAAACCCAGTACATCCTGAGGTCTTGGAACTATTTCGCTGTAAGTTACTCCTTTGGGCAGGTAGTACGATAAATCCTGTTGTGCAAAACTGCTACCGGCCAATAACGAAAAGACCAGTATGCCTGCTAGTTTATGTCGAAGTTTCATATACTCTATTTTTTATGCGTGTTTGATATTGAAGTTTTTATTCTTTGCCGTTGACTTCAGTCAACGGATAAAAAATGAGAATAAACCTGGGCTTTAGCCCTAAAACCTGTGGCTAAAGCCATTCTGCGGACTTGCCAAATCTATCCGTCAGCTAAAGCTGACGGCAAAAGATAAGATCAATAAATGATCGGATACTCACTTTATTTTTTTACAGGTTTTTCTTTAATCACAACACGGGCGGCCAGATCATATTTCTGACCATCATGTAAAAAGAAGAAAGGGCCATTGGAGGCCGTGAAATCCTCTTTGTTGTCAACCACGTGTTTAGCTCCGTTTCCAATGATGGTATTGTAATCGTAAATGGCAACATACGATTTGCCAAGTACCTGTAGGTTGTCTTTTTGTACCAGAACGGCGGTTGATTCATCAATGGCGATTCCAATTAGTTGTGGAGCGACTTTGATTAATTCAACCAAATCGAAGGGGCGGTTGCGTTTCAGAAAATGCTGGTCGATTGCAGAATTGCGGAGAAAGCCCAGACCCTGCGTGTGATCGCCGACCAATATCTGGGCGCCGTTGGTATCACCACGCCAAAGGAACGATCCCTGAATACTGGCACCAGCCGATGTTCCGGCAATTACCCCACCACGGTTCAGCACATCGAAGAATGCCTGATGAGTCAGTGTGTTCAGGTACGAATCGGCAATACGCCACTGGCGGCCACCTTCGAAAAACACACCAGTTGCTGTTTTCAGCGCTTCAACAAACTTTTCACTATTGGCTTCTTTCAAATCAGTAGTATGCAGCCGAACCACATTTTTTATTTTGGTCTGAGCTTTTACCAGATCAACCGTTCGGGTTTCAATACCGGCCGAATCGCCAGCTGCAGCAGTGATAACTACAATGTTGGCTTTTTCGGCTCCGCCTGCCAGTTCAGTAAATTTATTCCAGATATCAGGAGGAATTACACCACCACCAATGATCAGCAGAGAACCATTTTCTGGTCCGTGTCGTGTGGTCGATTTGTTGATTTTGATCGGCGTTTGTGCCGCCAAACCTAAAAAGCTTACGACTAAAATGAAAGTTAAAATACTCTTATTCATATTTTTATAGTTTATTTTTCCGCACGATAATCGAGCTCTGGTTTTCCCGGGACAATGGGAGCATATTTAAAACCTTCGCCACGGGCAGCTTCAAATTCCTGTTTAATCGGAACCAGCAATGCCGGATTTGTGAACAAATCAATAGCAGTCAGGGCAAAGGTTTTAGCCGCAACCAAAACACCTTTTGTACCGATGGTTGTTCCGCCGGCAGCCACATTTTGCCACGAGTGTCCGGGCGATCCGGGAACAAAAGTTGCAGCCGTAAACGAGGCTACCGGAACATTCCAGCTCACATCTCCCACATCGCTCGACCCAGGCTTGAGTTGTCCGAATTTACTTTCATCATAGGGTTTTACCAGCTTCACTTTTTCGAGTTCTTTGGCTGGAGTATTGGTCGATTTGGCAATTTCTGCCGCATAAGCCAGTTCTTTGTCGGTCCACGCAACGCCACCCACTTTTTCGAGATTTTTCTGAAGAATTTTTCCGAGAGCTTTGTTGGGCAAAACCGGATAAATGGCACCTGCCAAACGCCGTTTAACAACAGTAGTGCCGGTACCTAATGCAGCGCCATCGGCAGCATTGTCAACCCTTTCCGTAATTTCAAAAAGTTCCTTGATGTTTTTAGCCCGGACGTAATACGAAACTTCGGCATGAGCCGGAACCACATTGGGCGAAAGTCCTCCACCGTCGGTAATCACATAATGAATACGCGCATCCGAAGGAATGTGCTCACGGAGTAGATTAACCATGTTGTCAAAAGCTTCTACTCCATCCAAAGCCGAACGACCTTTTTCAGGGTTTCCGGCAGCATGGGCAGCTTTGCCATGAAACGAATAAATAATACTGATGCGTGCCAAACTGGTAGCTGTATTTACAGCATTTTCCGATGCCGGATGCCAGTCGAGTACGGCGTCAACACCTGTAAAATAACCACCCTGAGCGAAAAAAACTTTGCCACCACCACCCTCTTCAGCTGGCGTACCAAATACTTTTAGTGTCCCTTTAATGCCTTTGGCTTCTATCCATTTTTTGATGGCTACAGCTCCGGCAGTTGATGCTGTTCCCAGTAACTGGTGTCCGCATCCATGGCCATTTCCTCCGGAAATAATTGGTTTTTCGTAGGGAACAGTATCCTGCGATAAACCGCTCAATGCATCGAATTCGGCCAGAATACCAATAACCGGAGAACCGCTTCCGTAAGTGGCCACAAAGGCCGTTGGAATACCGGCGACGCCCTTTTCAATAGCAAAACCATTCTCGGATAAATGCTTTTGTAAGGCTGCACTGCTCTTCTCTTCCAGAAAACCCAATTCAGGAGTGCTCCAGATTTGTTTCTGCAACTTGTTATAAACGCCAAATGAAGCATTCAGATAATCAATGGCAACTTTTCCATCATCGGTTTTGCTTTGTTTCTTCTGCGCCAGCGAATTGAAAGCCAGAAAAGCGACCAAAATAAGTGTAATATATTTCTTCATGATTATAACTTTAAAAAATACGGCGAGCCTGTTTTTTCCATGCCCGCCGCATAAACTAATTTTATTTATAAGCCGGATTTTGTTCCAAATCGGGGTCGGCTACAATTTGAGTGTATGGAATTGGGAAGACCCAACGTCCGGGATCGGTGAACAGTGGATTTAATGCACCAAAAACGGCAGCGGCACGGCCTGTGCGCACGATATCGCTGAAGCGATGTCCTTCGTAAGCCAGTTCGTAGCGGCGTTCGTTTTCGATTGCCAATAAAACGTCATCGACAGTTGTTGAAGCGGTAGCTGCAAATGCAGGCACATCAGAACGAGTGCGGATCACGTTCAAATCGCTAATAGCATTGGTCAAATCGGGAGTGCTCTTTTTAGCCCTTGCTTCAGCACGAATCAGATATTGTTCTGCTAAACGCAACACAAACAGCGAGCTGGAGCCATCCAGGTTGCCATATTCAGTAACAGCATACGAGCCACTCGATAGAAGTTTAACCAAGCTTTTACGGGCACCACCTTTATTTGGATCGAGAAGCAACTGCACAAAGCCTGCTTCGGCGATATAATCCAAACGACCACCTTCTGCCGATGAAAGCAGGTAGGTATAAATCGGATTTTTATCCGAAGTACTGAATGTCAGTTCAAAAATAGACTCGGTAGATTTTGCTGTGGTGTAAAACGTAGAGAAAGGTTTCACCAGTTTGAACCCAGTGGTATTCGATATCACCTTGGTTGAATATTCTTCAGCTTTGTCCCAGTTCGAATTATACAGGTAATAGCGCGCTTTAAGTGCATATACTGAATACAAGTTGGCTCTGTTTCGAACAATAGTTGTTGTAAGTAACTTTTCGGCATTATCCAGATCGGCCAAAACCTGCGCATAGGTTTCTGCAACTGTACTTCGCTTAACTCCATTATATTGGGAAGCTGTAACTGTGGGGTCCAAAATAAGCGGAACGCCACCGTAAGTTCTTACCAAATCGAAATAAGCCAACGCTCTTAAAAAGTAAGCTTCACCAACGACCTGATTACGGACCGTTGTAGAAATTACCCCATCAGGAAGAGCTTTGGTATTTTTAATCACAAAATTAGCCCGATTAATAGCCACGTAAACCAGCGGATAACCAGCACTACTTGTAGGATCGAAAGCGCTGGTGCCTGATGCGACCAAGGTTGGAATAATGTTTCCGGGAGCGGTACTATTCACCAAATTGTCGGCAATAACGTTGTGAGCAAGTTGATTCACACCGAAATAACCCTGAACTCCGTCGTAAACACCGATGAGCGCTGCGGTTGCCGATTTTTCATCGCTGATTACCGAGGCATCAGAAATAGATGTTTCGGGAGTTGTGTCCAACACATCTTTGCATGAAAATGCTGCAAAAAGAAGGACTGCTATGTATAGATATTTTCTCTTCATGATCATTCAATTTTACAAAGTGATATTTACGCCCAACGAAAAAGTAACAGGTTGAGGAGGAGTTCCAAAGTCCATTCCCTGAACCAAAGCGCGAGAATCGCCTGCGCCTACGTTTACTTCAGGATCGGGCCCGGAGTAGTTGGAGATGGTGAATAAATTAGATGCGCTTGCATATACACGAGCAGCGCTCAAATGAATAGCAGTTAGCGTTTTTTTCTGGAATGTATAACCCAACGTAAGGTCTTTCAGGCGAAAGTAGGATCCATCTTCAACAAAACGGCTCGATTGCTGATCGTAGTTGAAGCTTCCATCGGCATTGGCTGTTGATTTGGGACGTGGCAATACATTCGTGTCACCTGCCTTTTTCCAGTAATTCATCGAACTTTTCAGGATGGAACGGGTAACCCCTCTGGTACCTCCTGATTCGAGGAAAGAGCTGGTATAGTTGTACACCTTGTTGCCCGATTTGAAGAAGAAATTGAAAGAGAAATCGAACCCGTTGTACGTAAATGTGTTCTTTAAAGTGCCTTCGAATTTTGGCCAGGCATTGCCCACAATTTTCTTATCAGCAACGGTAATTTTTCCGTCCTTATTCAGGTCTTCGTAAATAGCATCGCCGGTTTGCGGGTTCACACCCAGATAATTGTACACCCACATCGAATATAATGGAAAGCCTTGCTGCACCTGATAAGTCTGGTAACTGCTGGTGATTGGAGTATTCAGTTTTAAAACTTCATTTTTGTTGTGCGAAATGGCAAAATTGGTTGTCCACTCAAATTTTTCAACCTTAATATTTACTGAATTTAAGGCCAACTCTACCCCACGGTTGCTGATCTCGCCAATGTTTTTAGTTACCGAAGAATAACCGGTTTTAGATGGCACCGGATCGTCAAGCAACAGGTTGTAAGTATATTTATCGTAGTAATTTAATTCAAAATTAAGTCGTTTGCTGAGTAAATCGCCTGTCAGTCCAATGTTCCACTGGCGGGTAGTTTCCCATTTCAAATCCTTATTGCTCAACTGGCTCGGTGAAACACCGGCTAACCCGTCATAATTACTTCCACCTCTCCACAAACCGTACGACGCAAAATCGTCGATATTTTGGTTACCGGCATAACCTAAACTGGCTTTCAATTTAAGGTCGGTAATGGCATTGGTCTTCGGGAAAAACGATTCCTGGGCAATGTTCCAGCCAGCTCCAACTGATGGGAAGTACCCCCAACGATTATTTTTACCGAAACGAGAAGAAGCATCAGCACGGGCATTCACGTCAATGCTGTAACGGTTTTTGTACGAATAGTTTCCACCGGTAAAATAAGAAATTAATCCTGAAGAAGAACCGCTGCTGCTTGCCGTTTGAACCGCCGCAGAAGTAATCCGCTTGAATTGGTTGCTGGGGAAAACAGTGCCTGTTAAACCTTCGAATTCGCGTTTGGTGTATTGAACCGAGTTTCCGATGAAAAACGATATGTCGTGTACATTGTTGATTGAAGTAATGTAATTCAGCAACTGCTCGGCAATCAGGGTTTGCTTGGTCGTGGTATTGTCGATGGCACTACCCGACGGCTGTCCGTTTTTCAGGAAAGTATTGTAATAAGTTTTTTCGTGGTAATTGTTGTAGTCGCTGCTCCACGACGATTTGAACGACAAACCTTTCAGAATATCCCATTTCAGGTAAATATTATTCACACTGCGTATGCTGTAGGCATGGTCGTCAGAGTTTTCCAGGATAGCTTTGTGGTTATCGAAAGCGACCGGTTTGTTGTAACTTCCATCAGCATTGTAAACCGGGTAAAAAGTTGGTGTGTGCAAAGCGGCTTGAAAAAATCCGGCAGGACCATCGCCCACCTGAACCACCTGGCGGTTTACTTTTGAAAGGCTGTTGCTGGTGCCGATCTTAACTTTGCTCGAAATGGAGTGATCGAGGTTTACCTGAAATGAATAACGTTCAAAGTCTTCCAGTTTCAATACCGATTCCTGACTTTGATAGCCTAAACTCAGGTAGAAATTTGTTTTGGAATCGCCACCAGAAACACCTACATTATATTTTTGCAATTGCCCGGTTCTGAAAATATCACTTAAACGGTCGTACGTTTTTTGTTCTTCAGGACTTCCATAGGCAGCATACCCAGTAATAGCCTCTGAAGTTGGACGGAATGGGCGCGTTGCATAAGACTTTCCGTCGTTAATCCAGGCATCGTTTACAATTTGTGCATGTTCCGGGCCGGTTGTCAAAACCCATAAATCACGGGCTTTAGCAATGCCATTTTCAGTTTGAAACTGAACCTTGGTTTTTGCATTTTTTGCACCACGTTTGGTGGTGATTAAAATAACACCGTTGGCACCTCGCGATCCGTAAATAGCAGTGGCATTGGCATCTTTCAGTACCGAGACCGATTCAATATCTTCTGCGTTCAAGTCAGATAATGCACTGGAAACCTGGCCTCCTAAACCGCGCGACTGTAAGCTTTCGCTGTTAACAAACACGCCATCAACCACATATAACGGATCGTTTCCGGCGTTAATTGAGGTTGCACCGCGAAGGCGAACCAGCACCTGCGATCCGGGAACTCCCGAGCTGTTCGATACTAAAAGTCCGGGCACCTGCCCCTGCAATTTTTCGGTTATGTTTGTTGAACTTACTTTCGAAAGTTCTTCAGCTGACACCTTCGAAACCGCACTGGTAATAGCATTTCGCTTGGTTTGAGTATAACCTGTAATTACAACCTCATCCAGGTTATTGATGATCTCTTTTAACGAAACCGTTAATGGCTCATTTTCATGAACCACAATTTGACGGCGTTCGTAACCCAGGAAAGTTATATTTAAAGTTACAGGTAACGGCTGGTTTACAGTTACCGAAAATTTACCATCAACATCAGTAGCCGTTGCACAACGCCTGTTTTTTGAGCAGATTTTGTCGGGATTT
>DAOPZV010000052.1:0-20794 GCA_035353575.1 Prolixibacteraceae bacterium
TGTTATATCAGCTCAAATTGAATAAGCTTTCTGTCAAACGACATCAGGACGTTAAAAATAAGGACTTTAGATATTTTTGCTTATGGCTTGGATTTATCTTTTAATTGCAGGAGTGCTCGAAGTTGTTTGGGCCGTTGCGATGAAATATTCCGAAGGCTGGACGAAGTTATATCCCAGCATATTTACCATTGTTTCAATGGCTATCGGGTTTTATTTTTTGTCTCTTTCAGTAAAGACTTTGCCGTTGGGTACAGCTTATGCTGTTTGGACTGGAATTGGCACAATTGGAACCGTAGTATTCGGGATAATATTCTTCAAAGAACCGTTCGACGTTATCAAAGCTGTTTGTATTCTTCTGATTGTGATCGGAATTGTTGGACTAAGGGTGTTTCACAAGGCATAGCTTGGTTTAACGGATAGATGGTTTAATTGTTAATGGAAAACCATAAAACCATTTAGCAATTTAACTATTTACTCCTTCGGAATGATTCCCATCTTTTTCATCAGGAATGTCGCGTTCATGGTTTTTGTGACACCATCGGTTAATTTATAGCTAAAACTTAAATCATTTTCATTTAAATTCACTTCAAAACATTGATTGTTTATTTCAGCGTGCTCATGGGCGAGTTCCGTGAGGCCAAGATCATGGGTAGCGACAATTCCGTGGGTTTTCAATGAAATGAGTTGTTTTATTAGTTCTTTTGAGCCGTTTAGTTTATCAATAGAATTGGTTCCTTTCAGCATTTCGTCTATTATCACAAATAGCTTTTCTCCATTTTTTAGATGAGTCAATATAGTTTGAAGTCTTAAAAGTTCAGCGTAAAAGTACGATTCATCGTTCATAAGATTATCCGATGTTCTCATGTTGGTGATGATACGTGTTGAGCTAAATTCAAAGCTTTCGGCAAAAACATTGCAGCCGTTCGAAGCCAAAACGAGATTAACCCCAATGGTTCGCAGAAATGTGCTTTTACCGGCCATATTCGCTCCGGTTATAATTGCAATCTGATTTGAGTCGTGCATCAGGAAGGTATTTCTAACGCAACGTGTTTCGTCGATAAGCGGATGCCCTATATTTATTGCATTTAGTTTGAATGTATCATTCGAAATAATTGGTGTAACCCAGTTTGGATGATTGAAATTGAAATTAGCGAGGCTAATTGTAGCGTCGAATTCTGCAATTACTTCGAACCATTTTGGCAACTCGTTGGAATATTTTTGTTGCCAGTCGTTTAATTTGCTTATACATCTTATATCCCACAGGAAGATCGAGTCCAGAACGATCGCGAGAACAAAGTTTTTAGTGTAATCAAATTGGTTTAGCATTTTGCTTAATTCCGCTGTTATTTCGCTGGCAGTTTTATCGTTGTGCTGAAGTTTTATCTTCAAATTCCGGAGATATTCATTTTTTACCGGCAATGTTTCGATTTGCGTAAGCATGCTCGTGTATTGGTTTAGTAGCTTGCCCTGATTTTCGAATTGATCATGAAATTTCAGTATGGTTTTGAAGTATATTCCGAGAACAATCGATTGAGCCAATATTGCCAGCCAGAAAATAGAATATGGATATATTCCCAGGGCTTTGATCAGGATAAGTAGCAGTGTTAAAGGCGGCATAACGGCAACCAGATATTTAACTAGTTGTGCTCTTTTTAGCGGCGAGTAACTCTGAAGTACCAAATCGATCTTGTTTCGCGATTCTTCAGTTGTGTTTTTTGAAGCCAAGAAGTTTTGTCGCCAATCGAGCATGTCGGCCAATTCACTGATTGCAGATTGTTTTTGGAGTATTTCTTCAGATTTTACCTGGGTGCGATTTAAAAGCTCTGAGAGGCGTTTCTTTCCCTTGAAAGTGACGGTTCTATTTATAGCCTGGAACAACGATCCATTTCCGTACAAATCTAAATCAAAACTATAATCGTGTTGTTGATCAATGAATTCGCTTCCAGTATCAAAATTTTTGAAATTCCTGTTTAAGGCATTTATTTCGTCCTGATTTATTTTCACCAGGTTTTGGTTGAACTCTAGCTTTTTTTCAATTTCTATGTATTTTTTTACGAGGATAAGAAAGGCAACAATCAGCACAAGTACGCACCCACTGGCAAGGAAACTGTTAACAGAGAAAAGAAAATAGGCCGTAGGAAAAATGCTCACAAACGTAATAAGCCGGAAAAAAGATAGAAATTTTAGGGCTCGGCTATTTGCCAATGCCCTTGATTGAAAGCGCTCGAAGCGTTCGTTATATAGCTGTATTAGTTCAGTATTCATTCGCGTTGTTTTATTTCCTGAAAACTAGTCTGGGTAAAGTGATTTTTATTACAAATAAAAATGCCTAAAGCTTTTGAAATCACTTTAGGCACATAAATCTTTGGGTGCTCCGAACGTTATTTATTCAGGATTTGCCAGATCTTATCTTTCAACTGGATAATTCCCTGATTAGTAACTGAGGATATGAATAAATGCGGAATATCTTTTAATTCCTGGCTTATTTCTACCTTAAGCTCCTCGTCAAGAAAATCACTTTTACTAATGACCAAAAAACGTTCTTTGTCGAGCAGTTCCGGGTTGTATTCTTCCAGTTCGTTCAGCAGAATATTGTATTCTTTGCGGTAATCTTTTGAATCGGCCGGAACCATAAACAAGAGCATTGAGTTTCGTTCAATATGACGCAGGAAACGAAGTCCAAGGCCTTTGCCTTCGTGTGCACCTTCAATGATTCCCGGAATGTCGGCCATTACAAACGATTGGTTATCGCGGTAGGCCACAATCCCCAGATTTGGAACCAGCGTAGTGAAAGGATAATCGCCAATTTTGGGTTTAGCAGCCGAAACAACAGAAAGTAGTGTTGATTTTCCGGCACTAGGGAAACCAACCAGGCCAACATCGGCAAGAATTTTTAGTTCCAGCGTAAACCAGCCTTCTACAAATGGTTCGCCGGGTTGAGCAAAACGCGGTGCCTGCATAGTGGCTGATTTAAAATTGGTATTTCCTAAACCACCACGTCCGCCTTTTACCAATATTTTTGTTTCCTGGTCTTCGGTTACTTCAAACAGAAATTCGCCTGTTTCAGCGTCTTTTGCAACTGTTCCGAGCGGCACTTCCAAAACCACATCTTCGCCGTTAGCTCCGGTCGAATTCATTTTGCTTCCCGATTCACCATGGCCTGCATAAATATGTCGCTGGTACTTTAAATGAAGCAATGTCCACATTTGTGCATTGCCTCTAAGAATAACATGCCCGCCACGTCCGCCGTCGCCTCCATCCGGGCCACCTTTAGGCTCTCCTTTTTCTCTCCTGAAGTGAGCGGAGCCCGGCCCGCCATTGCCTGAGCGAGCATATATTTTAACGTAATCGACAAAGTTTGTATCAGCCATGTTTTATGAATTTCAAGGTAATTGCCTGGTGCCGAAGCTATTTTGCAAAAAAAGACGAATGGAACGCATCCACTCGTCTTTTCTTTTTTTATTTACAGTTAAAAAGTTTCTACTGTTAAAGCATTAACAGCATCACACAACCGTTTTGCGATGTCTTCTATAGTTCCCATTCCATCAATCGAATAGCATTTATTCTGTGCAGAATAATAGTCTTTCAAAGGCATGGTCTTTTTATTGTACTCCAAAATACGGTTTTCAATAATAGAAACGTCCTGATCGTCTGATCTTCCTGAAGTCTTTCCCCGGCTTAGCAAACGGTCGATTAATTCCTGTTTCTCCACTTCCAGGCTAAGCATTCCTAAAACCGGAGATGCGTGTTGCTCCAGCAGTTCATCAAGCGCCTGGGCCTGTTCAACTGTTCGAGGGAACCCGTCGAAGATAAACCCTCGTGCATCTTTATTTTCCTGGAGTTTTGATTTAATCATGCTGATAACAATTGAATCAGGCACAAGAAAACCTTTGTCCATATAACTTTTGGCTTCAAGGCCAAGTTCTGTTTGTGCTGCAATTTGGCTACGCAGCAAATCACCGGTTGAAAGGTGAATGAGTTTGTAGTTCCCGATTAAAAAGTCGGCTTGTGTTCCTTTGCCGGCTCCGGGAGGACCAAATAAAACTAGATTTAACATTTTCAAAAAGGTTACTTTTTTTCGGTTACTTTATAAATGTCAATCAAATTGCGTCCTCTTCCGTCGTAATCCAGTCCGTATCCAACGATAAAGTCGTTTGGAATTTCCAATCCGATGTAATCGAGTTGTACTTTAACCTGAAGTGCGTCTGGTTTGAGCAGCAAAGTAGCAATTTTGATTTCGGCTGGATTCTTCGCTTCAATTTGTTTAATTGTGTCAGCAATTGTAATTCCCGAATCAACAATGTCTTCCAGTACAATTACAGTTCTTCCGGTTAAGTCTTCGTTTAGTCCAATTAGTTGTTTAATATTACCTGTTGTATGGGTTCCAGAATAGGAAGCCAGCTTAATAAATGAAATTTCGGCATCGAGCAGTGAAATTCGCTTGAAGATTTCGGCTGCAAACATGAACGAGCCATTTAATATGCAAAGGAATAATGGATTTTTTCCTTCGAAATCAGCATTCATCTTTTCTGCCATTTCTTCAACGATTGATCTTATCTTTTCGTAAGTAATGAAAAGTTCAAACTCTTTGTCGTGTATTTTCACATTCTTCATACGTAGGTATTTTGATGTCAATTTGGTTTTTCTGATTTATTTTCGATTATTTTGAGCTCAGAAATAAAGCGACAAAGTAACAAAACTAATTTTTATTGGAAAAATTAAATTTTGAAAAGATGAAACCACGCGTAAGTATTATCATGGGAAGCACTTCCGATTTAAAAGTGATGGAAGCGGCTGCGAAAGTGCTCGATGATTTTGAAATACCATTCGAAATCAACGCTTTATCGGCGCATCGTACTCCTGAAGCTGTTGAGAAATTTGCGAAAGGCGCAAAAGCCAGAGGAATACAAGTGATAATTGCGGCAGCCGGAATGGCAGCTCATTTGCCCGGAGTAATTGCAGCGATGACGACTTTACCTGTAATTGGCGTTCCAATCAATGCATCGCTCAATGGTCTCGATTCGCTTTTGGCAATTGTACAGATGCCTCCGGGAATTCCGGTTGCAACCGTAGCAGTAAATGGCGCTCAGAATGCCGGAATACTTGCAGTTCAGATGATTGCGTTGGCCGATGATGAAGTTGCCGGGAAACTTGACGAGTTTAAGAGCAACTTAAAATCAAAAATTGAAAAGGCTAATAAAGAGTTGTCTGAAGTTAAATTTAAATTCAAAACGAACTAATATTTGACATGTTAGCAAAATATTCGTAACTTGTTTACATAAATGAATTCCTGATTTTTTATCAGGATTTTTTTTTTGCTACAATGTTATGAAATTGTTACCCGTTGTCATCCTTTTTTTCGTGATAACAACTTTTGGAGCGGCAACTTCGGCTCAGGAAGTTTTTAACTCAGGAGGCAGATTTCAGGCTTTGGCCGAGTCTTCTACCTCGTTGACAGGGCCTTGGTCGGTGTATGGGAATCAGGCGGGTTTGGCTGCACTGAGGCATGTAGAGGTGGGCGGCTCGTTCCAAAACAGGTTTTTAGTGAACGAACTTTCGTCGAGATCTGGCCTTTTTGCAATTCCTGTTCAAGACAACATTTTTGCAGTATCATATTGCCAGTTTGGTAAAATTCCCTTTAGTCAGGATAAAATGGGGCTCGCTTATGCACGCCAGTTGGGCAATTACCTGAGATTTGGGTTGCAATTTAACAGGTACGGACTATATCTGGCAGAAGAGAATAAATCGGTTTTTGTGCACGGTTTGGAAGTTGGAATTCAGTACGTATTGAAACCCGATGTCATTCTGGGGATACATTTAACTAATCCCTATCAAACGCGAATAAAACTTTCATCCGAAACTTACAGGTACGAATCCAGAATCAATGTTGGAGCATTCTTTCAGCTTTCCGGCGATTTTGGTTGGGCGCTGGATTTTGAAAATCGTTTCGACACCCCGGTTATAGTCAAGTCGGGATTTGAATATGAGATTTTGAAAAGCTTGATAGTTCGCGCCGGAGTTTCAGGAAAACCCTATTCGCTTTCTGCGGGATTCGGTTTTCGGGTAGGTAAAGCGATGGTTGATTTTGCAACCAGTTACAACCAGTATTTAGGAACATCTCCTTGCGTTTCATTTCAATATCAAATCAGATGAAGCGAGTTATCACCATTTTCGGATTTATACTTTTTGCATTTCTGTCGAGAGCTCAGGAGCAGAAAATCGGCCGGTCGATAGAAGATTTGCTCGAAGCGACGGGAGAGAACATGAGTGATGATACCGATATTCAGGAAATTTTAGACGATTGGGAAAATCTGCAGGAGAACCCAATTAATGTAAATAGTGCAACAAAAGAAGATTTTCAGAAATTGCATTTTTTGTCAGACGTTCAGATAAGCAATTTGATTGCGTACCGAAACAAGAGCGGAACGATATACACTTTATACGAGCTTGCAGCTGTTGATGGACTGAATCAGGATATATTACAGAAAATTGAGCCATTTCTATCGTTTGAAGATAGAGTAGAAACGCAGGGGACGAAAAGATCTTCAACTGATTTGCTGTTTCGCGCAAATCGAACGTTCAATAGTCAGACAGACCAAAGCAAATATGAAGGTTCGCCCGAAAAGTATTACGTTAGGATGAAGCACGAATCAGCAAAGTACGAGTATGGCGTAATTGCAGAAAAAGATCCAGGCGAAGCTTTTCTCCGGAAATCAAATAAGCAGGGATTCGATTATAACAGTGGGTTTGTGAATTTCGGCATTGGACAAAACAACCGACTGTTTTTGGGCGATTATAGTGTACGCTTTGGGCAGGGACTTGTTGCCTGGCAAGGATTCTCGATGGGAAAATCGGTTGAGACGACACAGGTTTTTAGGACCGCTCCCGGAGTTCGTTCTTACACATCTACCGACGAGAACCAATTTTTTAGGGGAATAGCGGCACAAATTAAGCACCGGATTTTCACTTTTTCGCCGTTTGTTTCCTATCACAAGGTTGATGCCAGTATCGACACAATTGCCGCCGTTCGTTATTTTGGAGCGCTGCAAACAACAGGCTACCATCGAACAAAAACTGAAGTTGAGAATGAAAAGTCGCTTGGCCAATTTGCGGCAGGAACAAATCTTTTTGCAGAATATGGCAATTGGTCAGTTGGCGGTACGGTTGTATATACACGGTTCAATGCGTTGATGGATAGGAGTGACGAGCCATTTAATCAGTTCCTTCCGGAAGGCCGGGATAATTTGGTTGCCGGAATAGATTGGCGCGGATCGGTGCATAAAGTGTATGTTTTTGGCGAAACTGCTTTTACCCGCAATGCCGGAAGAGCTTTTATTTCAGGAATAACAACAAACCCGGCGCAAAATGCTGAGGTTTCGCTGGTTTACCGAAATATTAATAAAACATATTTCAGCTATTTTGCGAACGCCTTCACCGAGTCGTCAAGAGCCAATGATGAACATGCTCTGTATCTGGGCTTCAAAGTCTTTCCGGTATCCAGAATTACCTTTCAGGGATATGTCGATTTTTTTAAGTTTAGATGGATAAAATACACAACAGCAGCTCCTTCCGACGGAACAGAGGTTCTTGCACAACTTTCCTATGTTCCGTCGCGGGCAACCAATTGCTATTTGCGTTTTTTCCAGGAAGAGAAGGGACAGCGTGTGATTGACGGCAATAAAAAATATGACGTGCCTCAAAAGATTAATCGTATTCGCTTTAATTACGCACACGATGTGAGCGAGCAGTTGAGTCTGAAATCCAGGATTGAGTTGTCGTTCTATTCTAAACTGGCAAAAGAAAAAGGCTTTTTGGTTTTTCAGGATATTTCATTTCGTCCTTTGCAGAAGACATATTCGTTGAATGCGAGACTGGCCTATTTTTCTACAGACGGATACAATTCCAGGCTTTACGCTTACGAAAACGACCTGCTGTATTCTTTTGCAATTCCGGCATTCTACGACCGGGGAATCCGAGCCTATTTCAATTTCAGAAAGGATTTTGGACGGAGAATTACTGCCTGGTTTAAAGTTGCCGAGACGATTCAACTTCCAGTGGATGATGGCGTTGAAGTGAGTTCTTCTTCGGGAAAGACAGAGGTGAAGTTTCAGGTGAGATACAGTTTCTGATGTTTAATCTCAATTGCTATATTTGCAGCTCAAAATAACAGTACTGGGATGGTTCATAAAATTAATTTCGACGATATCCGTCCGTTCGACGATTCGGAAGTTAGTCACTACCTGCAATTGCTGCTTGCCGACAACGAGTTTGGCAATATCCTCAAGTTTATCTTCAAGGACGAAAGTCGTATTGAACAGGTGAAATTTGCGTTGTCGCATATTCGTACTATCAAGGAGCTTCAGTTGGGTTTTATGTATAAATTAATTGAAGACCTGATTATAAAAAAATCGACAGATGGTATTAGCGCCAGCGGGTTGGAGAATCTTGATAAAAACACCGCTTATTTGTTTATTTCAAACCACCGCGATATTGTTCTCGATTCAGCATTAATGAATTACATTATTGCCCGGGAAGGAATGAATACTACAGAAATTGCGATTGGCAATAATCTCCTGATCGAGCCTTGGATTGAATATGCTGTAAAATTGAACAGAGCCTTTGTTGTGAGGAGAAATTTGCCGGTTCGGGAACTGTTTGTGGCATCAAAGAAACTTTCGGAGTATATCAGAAGAGATATTGCAATCAAAAACTCATCGGTTTGGATTGCCCAACGGGAAGGTCGCACCAAAGATGGAAACGACAAAACCCAGGTCGCTTTACTTAAAATGCTTAATCTGAGTAATATTAACGAAGTCGGTGACGGATTTAAGGAGTTGAAAATAGTTCCTTTGTCCATTTCATACGAGATTGAGCCATGCGGTTTCTCAAAAGTGCACGAGATCTACAAGAAGAGAACTGAAGGTTACGAAAAAACTCAGGAAGATGATTTGAGAAGCATGGGAGAAGGGCTAATCCGACCAAAGGGAAGGGTTCATTTTGGATTCGGACAACCAATCGATGTGCAAATTGATTCAATTGATAATGATGAGCCTGTTCACGAACAGATTGAAAAGATTGGAGAGATCATCGATCACCAGATATACGGCAGCTTTAAGCTTTGGCCGAATAACTATATTGCTGAGGATATTCTGAATAATTCATCTGCAAACAATAAAGAATACACATCAGAACAATTCGGAAAGTTTGAAGAGATGTTGAAAGAAGCCGTTGAGACAATTCCCGGAGACAAAGGCGTGATTCGTTCGATGTTTCTTGAAATGTATGTGAATCCGATAGTTAATAAGCGACGCGCACAAAATTAAAGCAATGATTAACGGTGCTCGTGGAATTATTTGGGACTGGAACGGGACATTGCTCGATGACGCTTCGTTGGCTGTTTCGACCATGAATCAAATGCTTGGAAAGCGCGGATTGCCCTTGTTGTCAATTGATTCTTACAAGTCGGTTTTTACTTTTCCGGTGAAAGACTATTATCAAAAGATTGGATTTGATTTCGAGATTGAGCCTTTTGAAATTCCCGCCAACGAGTTTATCGAGCTGTATAACAACGGTCTGAGCAAGTGTGCGTTGCATGAGCATGCCAGAAATACTTTAAATCATTTCCGGTTAATTGGCCTGAAACAATATATTTTGTCGGCAATGGAGCAGCAGGTTCTCGATCAGTGCCTGAAAGATTACCAGATCGATCATTTTTTCGACTTTGCACTTGGGCTCGATAATATTTATGCGGCATCGAAAATCGGGAATGGGCACCGGCTGATTGCAGAGCAAAAGCTAGATCCGGGAAAGCTGGTTTTAATTGGTGACACGGTGCACGATTTTGAAGTGGCTACAGCGTTAGGTTGCCAGTGCATTTTAATTGCCGACGGCCATCAGTCAGAAATAGTTTTACAGGCAACGGGAGCGCGCGTGCTTCGCTCAATTGCAGAATTGCTGGATTAATCAACTATTAAAATGAAAGCAGAACGCATTCCGGTAACTATTATAACAGGCTTCCTTGGGGCGGGAAAAACCAATCTCCTGAACAACCTGATTTCCGGGCATCCCGAAAAGCGTTTTGCTATTATTGAAAATGAGTTTGGCGAAACAGGAATAGATGGAGGTTTGATCAAAGCGGCTTCGGATGCTATTTTTGAGCTAAGTAATGGGTGTATATGCTGCTCGCTGGGCGACGATTTTTTGCAAACGCTCGAAACCTTGCTCGGGAGTTCGTACGAGTTTAATCATTTGCTTGTTGAAACCACCGGAATTGCTGATCCTTCGGCGATTGTTGATGCTTTTGTTTCGGGTGAGAATATTCAGCAACGTTTTAAAATTGACAGCGTTATTTGTGTTGTTGATGCCGAAAATTTTGAAGACTTGTGCAATATTCAGCCTGAAGTGAGATTGCAGCTGGCCATAGCAGACATGGTTCTTGTGAATAAAATTGATTGCGTAAACAAAGGTTATCTGGAAAAGTTAGAAACACTTGTTAAGGCGGTTAACTCAATGGCCCGACTCGCTTTTACCAGTTTTGGAAATGTTGGCGGAATTGATGTGCTTGATACAAACTCCTTTTCAGGAGAGCAAATTGAAAAGTCAACATACTCTTTTTGTGGTGTAGATTTTGGCGTGGAAATGGTGCAGGGGAAAAGGTCTTTTATTCACAATCCTGATCCTAAAAATACAGACCACAGGCATGACGTTGGTTCGGTTGGTTTTACTTTTGATGGCAGCTTTGATGTCAATAAATTTGGACTGTGGATGCAGAACTATCTCTATTTTAACAGAGAAAGTGTATATCGTGTAAAAGGAATTGTGAGTTTTGCTGATACTGAAGATCAGTTTGTTTTTCATGCTGTTCGCAGCTCGTTCATGTTTGAAGTTGGAAAACCATGGGGCGACCAGCCGCGGTTTAGTAAATTGGTTTTTATCGGCAAAAATCTTTCCGGCGCCGATCTCGAATCAAATCTGTTACAGTTACTTTCCAAGTAAAATTTTCTAAACGATTTAAGTGCTGTTCACTGGTTCAGTTTTTAACCTATTGTTGAAAACTGACTAATATCTATTTGCTTTTCAATAATACTGCCAGTTGATTAATTGCTATTTTCAAGCAGATTTTCAATAAAAAACGTCAATATTTTATAATAACTAAATCTTTAATTAAACGGAAATAAAACATGGCACGACGAATCATTGGTATTCACGAAAAATTGCCGGTTCTCGAAAGCTTGCCTCTTAGCTTTCAGCATTTAACGGCAATGTTTGGAGCAACAATTCTTGTTCCTATCTTATTGGGAGTCGATCCGGCTATTGCGTTGTTGATGAACGGTATCGGAACTCTGATTTACTCCTGGGTAACAAAAAGCGGTATCCCGGCTTATCTCGGATCTAGTTTTGCGTTTATTGCTCCATCATTGTTGGTAATCGGAACCTACGGAGGTTTTACTCATGCGCAGGCGGGGTATATTTTCTTCGGTTTGTTTTTTGTGGCGATTTCGTTCGTGGTAAAATTCTGGGGAATAAAGTGGATTGATGTTGTGATGCCACCCGCTGTTATGGGTGCAGTAGTTGCAATCATCGGGTTGGAATTGGCTCCGGTAGCGGCACAGCAAGCCGGGCTGGCTCCATGGCCAACAAATGTTGGACAAACAGTTCAGCCATTTGTAATGAATTCAAACACGATTATTGTGTCGATGTTTACATTGATCATCGGAATTGCTGGTTCCGTTCTGTTCCGCGGTTTTTTGCAGGTGATTCCAATTTTGTTTGCGGTAGTTGCAGGCTATTTGTTGGCTTTGTCCATGGGTATGGTCGATACTGCCACAATTTCGAATGCAGCATGGTTTGCGTTCCCGAAATTTCAAACTCCGGTTTTTGATATAAATGCGATTTTCATTATTGCTCCAGCTTGTATTGTTGTGCTTGCTGAACATATCAGCCACTTAATTGTGACAGGTAAAATTACCGAAACGGATTTGATGGAAAATCCGGGTTTGCACCGCTCGTTGCTTGGCGATGGCGTTAGTAACATACTTTCAGGTTTTGCAGGTTCTCCGCCAAACACAACTTATGGCGAAAATATCGGTGTAATGGCTATTACCCGCGTTTATTCGGTTTGGATTATTCGTGGAGCCGCTATTTTGGCAATCGCATTCTCTCTAATCGGAAAGGTTTCAGCAGCTATTTCTACTATTCCTAATGCTGTAATGGGTGGAATAACCATGTTACTTTATGGTGTAATTGCGGTTCAGGGATTCCGGATGTTTGTTGAGCAAAAGGTTGATTTCAGCAAGAACAGCAATATGGTTTTAGGCGCTGTTACTTTTGTTGTCGGCGTAAGTGGAGCCAGCATTAGTATTGGCTCTGTTCAGTTAAAAGGAATGGCATTTGCTGCCATCGTTGGCGTAGTGCTTTCACTAATTTTCTGGGGGCTGCGCAAGCTAAACCTCCTGAATGAGTAAATAGAAACATATTCTGAAAAAGAAAAGCCTGCATTCATCAACTGAGTGCAGGCTTTTTGCTTTGATATATTCGGCTGTTATTTAGCCGGAGTAATCACGATATTGCGGAATTCAGCCGGACGGTGATCTCCCTGAAGCATGATTGGGCCGGGTTCACCTTCTTTACTGTCGATGGCGCCGCCTGTAATTCCAGGAATGATCTGGTCAGTAATTATCGGTTTGCCATTGGCTACAATGCTTACGCGGCGACCAATTAGTGTAATGTCGTAAGTTTGCCATTCGCCGGGAGCTTTGGCTACGTTTTCGTTCGGTGTAAGGAATCCATAAATTCCGCCTAAATAGATCGAAGCAGGTTCTTTTCCTTTGCTATCTTCCACCTGAACTTCATATCGTCCACGCAGGTAAACGCCGGTGTTTCCGCCTTCAGGGTAACGGAACTCGATATGCAATTTGAAGTCGTCGAACTTTTGATCGGTTATCAGGTTTGTTCCCGGCGTCGGGTTTTTTAAAATTCCACCTTCGGCTACCCATTGATTATTAGGATTTTGAGAATGCCATCCATCAAGGTTTTTTCCGTTGAAAATGTTGATTGGTTTTCCCCATTCCGGTGTTTGAGTGGCGCGTTTCAGCAATGGGGCACGCTCGCCGGTAAATTTATATTTGGTGCCCGAGCTGGCAGTAATCACGCCTGAAAGTTTATTGTTTTCAAGAGTACCTTCAAAAACCATGTCGTTATCCGAATTATCCCATTGTGGAGGAATGGTGAACGATACCTTTCCGTCTTTAAAAATTATTTTCGAAATGGGGCGTGCACTTCCGGCATCGGCAACAAAGTAGCCAACAAGTGTTTTAAATCCTGAAAGTTTAACTTCGAGCCACGAAGGAGCAGTCTGTTTGTCCATTTGAACAGTAAGGTCCCAGCGGCCAACGATTGGTTGTTCTCCAGCATTGGATTGACCGGCCTGAGAAAGAAACGGCAAAGAAATCAAGAGAACAAAAGCTAGCTTCAGAAACGAGTGCCCTGGGCTAAATAATTTTTGAGAGCATAAAATTTTCATGGTGAATTAATGTTGGTTAATATCCGCCAAAAGTACTCAATTTACTTAGTTCGGAAGAATAAATGAGTTTGTTTTGATGAGCTAAATAAAAATATAGGAGAGGGGCCAAGTTCAAAAACGGAATTAATATTCCCGTGTTTTAATATCGCGAATGTATAACTGAAGGCTTGTTTTCCCGCGGAATTCGTTCTCTGTTATTGAATAACAAATATCAAAAGGAAGACCTTGGTTGATGGCATCAAAATGTTGCGCCTGGTTGAATGCAATTCCGGAGAATTGTGCTGAAGTGCTGGTCGGCTCAATCAAATCAAGTTTGAGGTGCTCCGAATTCTTACCAACTGGCCGACTGGTTCCGCTATCCAAAACATTCTCTGTCATAAAAACAGGCATCATGTTGTGCGGCCCAAACGGTGCAAACTGTTTTAAAATACGATAGAACTTCGGTGTAATGTCGGAAAGATAGATTTTAGCATCAATTTCGATTGCTTCAATCTGCTGTTGGTTTGTGATTTGCTTTGTTACGATCTCTTCAAATCGGCGCGAAAATTCATAAATATTTTCAATTTTCATTGTGAGACCAGCTGCGTACATGTGCCCGCCATACGACTCGAGTAAATCGCTGCATGCACCGATGGCTTCGTATAAATCGAAATCGCGGATTGATCGGGCAGAACCGGTGGCTAATCCATTCGATTCGGTTAAAACAACTGTTGGCCTGTAGAAATATTCAGTTAGCCGCGAGGCAACAATACCAACAACTCCTTTGTGCCAGTCGCGGTTATAAATTACAGTCGAGTTTCTTGATTCGTGTTCGGGGTCGCGCTTAATCATATCCAGCGCTTCCTGGGTAATGTCCCGGTCGAGTGTTTTACGAATCTCGTTATACGAATTTATCTCGTCGCCCAAAAGCAAGGCCTCTTTTTCGTTTGTTGCAGTTAATATCGCAACCGATTTCTTTCCGTGCTCTATTCTGCCAGATGCATTCAAGCGCGGGCCAATCTTGAAAACAATGTCGGAAACCGACTTTTCTTCCGTATTCAGTCCAGAATATTGCATGATTGTTTTCAATCCGATGCTTGGCGAAGTATTCAGTTTTTTCAGGCCATAAAACGCCAGAACTCTGTTCTCTCCTGTTAGCGGAACAATATCTGATGCAATACTTACAACCAACAAGTCGAGCAATTCGGTGAGTTCCGAGAAAGGAATATTGTTTCTTTTTGAGAATGCCTGAAGCAATTTAAATCCAACACCGCAGCCGGATAATTCCTTATATGGATAGGGGCAATCAGGTCGTTTGGGGTCGAGAACTGCAACTGCATTCGGAATGGTGTCGCCTGGGTTGTGATGATCACAAATTATGAAATCGATGCCAAGTTCTTTGGCCATCTGGATTTTTTCAACAGCTTTGATCCCGCAGTCCAAAACAATTACAAGGCTGAACTTTTGCTCTGCTGCATACAGAATACTGGTTTTCGAAATACCGTACCCTTCGGAATAACGATCCGGAATGTAATAATCCAGATTTTTCAGGCGACTGCGGAGAAACTGGTACATCATAGCAACCGACGTGGTTCCGTCAACGTCGTAATCTCCGTAAATCAAAACCTTTTCCTGATTGTCAATCGCTCTTTCGAGTCTCTCCACCGCTTTGTCCATGTCTTTCATCAACATCGGGTTGTGCAAATCGGCGAGTTTTGGGCGGAAAAAAGCCTGCGCTTCGGCGTAGTTGCTAATGCCGCGCTGCGCTAAAAGATTGGCAATTACCATATCAACATTTAACGCTACCGACAAATGCTTAATAATGTTTATATCGCCTTCTTGCTTTAAATTCCAGACTCTGTCCATTCAGTTTGCTTAAGAGCAGATTTGATTTTGTGTAAAAATTTCTCAAAGATAGAAAATGAACTCAGAACTGGAAATTAATTGATAGACATTAATCCATCTTTTGTTAACAGAAATTCAATAGTTTCGATGTAATAACCACCTCTTCAAACCCTTAGCTTTTGTTTATAATTTTAACATTTTTGTAAACTTTTTTTATCGTTTGTCCGAGCCTCAAAAAACGCTTCAAGAAGTCCCGGATTTCACTATTTGCGACGAATATTTAAAGAGATGATTGGCACTTAAACCTCCTGAAAAGAATGTTAATTTCAATAAAAATAAACTGACTGTTTTTGACCACGCCTAGTTAGCAATACTTTGCTATCTTTGCCGGAAATTTTCTCAAAATTTTAATAGTTCAAAAACGATGAGTATAGCTGAATTAAGCGAACAAGAGATTGTCAGACGCAACTCTTTGCAGAAAATGAGGGATCTTGGAATAGAACCCTATCCAGCACCAGAATTCCCGGTGAATACAAACGCTTCAGAGATTAAAGAAAATTATAAACCTGAGTTAAATAATTATCAGGAGGTGGTCATCGCCGGGCGTTTGATGAGTCGCCGAATCATGGGTAAAGCTTCGTTTGCTGAGATTCAGGATGCTACCGGGAGAATTCAGTTATATGTCAGTCGTGACGAAATTTGTCCGGACGAAAACAAAGATCTCTACAACGAGTTCTTCAAAAAACTGCTCGATATTGGAGACATAATCGGGGTAAAAGGTTATGCGTTCATCACCCAAATGGGAGAGTTGACGATTCATGTGAAAGAAGTTCAGATGTTGAGCAAATCGCTGCGGCCGCTTCCAATCGTAAAAGAAAAAGACGGGCAAACCTTCGACGCAGTAACCGATGCTGAATTCCGTTATCGCCAGCGGTATGTCGATTTGGTTGTTAATCCGCAGGTGAAAGATACATTCCTGAAAAGGACAAAGATCATTAATACAATGAGGCAGTTTTTCAACGAACAAGGTTATCTTGAAGTTGAGACTCCTATTTTGCAATCAATTCCTGGAGGAGCAACTGCCCGTCCGTTTATCACTCACCACAATGCACTGAACATTCCGCTTTATTTGCGTATTGCCAATGAGCTCTACCTGAAACGACTGATTGTTGGCGGATTTGATGGTGTTTACGAATTTGCAAAAGATTTCAGGAATGAAGGAATGGACCGTACGCACAATCCTGAATTTACGGTAATGGAAATTTATGTGGCCTATAAAGACTACAAATGGATGATGAACTTTACCGAAGAAATGATTGAACGCGTTGCTTTGGCGCTGCACGGCACAACGCAGGTTCAACTGGGCGATAAAGTGATCGATTTTAAACGTCCGTTTAAACGGGTTACAATGTATGAAGCTATAAAAGAGCATACTGGTTACGATATTGCCGGAAAAACTGAAGACGAATTACGCGAGATATGCAAAACGTTGGGCATTGAAACCGACCCAACTATGGGAAAAGGTAAGCTGATCGACGAAATTTTTGGCGAAAAGTGCGAGTTTAACTACGTTCAGCCAACGTTTATTATCGATTATCCGGTTGAAATGTCGCCGCTTACCAAAAAACACCGCTCGGTTGAAGGTTTGACCGAACGCTTTGAATTGATGGTGAACGGTAAAGAATTGGCGAATGCTTATTCTGAATTGAATGACCCGATTGATCAGCGTGAGCGTTTCGAAGATCAGCTTCGTCTTTCTGAAAAAGGTGACGATGAAGCCATGTTTATCGATCAGGATTTCCTTCGTGCCTTGGAATATGGTATGCCACCAACTTCAGGAATGGGAATTGGAATCGACCGGTTGACGATGTTTATGACCAATAACCTGTCTATTCAGGATGTTTTATTCTTCCCGCAGATGAAGCCGGAAAAGTCGGCAGAAGCAATTGATCCGGATGAAAAATTCACTGAAATTGGCATTCCGGCAGAATGGGTACCAGTTATCAAACAGATAGGGTTAAAAAAAGTTAAAGATTTGAAAGAAATTAAAATCGGGAAGTTTTTTAACGACATTTGTGGATTCAACAAAAAGAATAAGCTTGGACTTAACAACCCAACTTTAGAAGAAGTAACTAAGTGGTTGGCCTAATTCTGGAACTTTGGAAATGTTTTCAAACTCAAAAATAGCGGTCGTCGGAAGTGGTAGTTGGGCTACTGCATTGGCCAAGATTCTCTTGCACAATGTTGAAAGTCTGAACTGGTATTTCCGCAACCCCGATAATATTGAACTATTTAAACGTTTTAAGCACAATCCAAGCTATTTGCGTGGAGTTGAATTTGACACGTCGCGCCTCAATTTTTTTACTGACTTAAATGAGGCTATTGAAGACGTCGATATCGTAATTCTGGCTATTCCTTCTGCATTTTTGAAGGACGCAATGTCTTCGTTAACAGTCGATTTATCGCAGAAATTTGTTGTGTCGGCAATTAAAGGTATTGTTCCTGAAGACAACCTGATTGTTGGACAATATTTGCACCAGTACTTCAATATTCCTTACGAGCGGATTGGCGTTATTGCAGGTCCTTGTCACGCAGAGGAAGTTGCCTTGGAACGTTTGTCGTATCTTACTATAGCTTGCCCTGATGTGAAAAAAGCCAGGGCTTTTGCTTTTAGGCTGGAATGCCCGTACATCCGCACCCATGTTTCCGACGATATTTACGGAACGGAATATGCTTCAGTATTGAAAAATATTGTTGCCATTGCTTCGGGAATTGTACACGGGTTGCGTTATGGCGATAATTTCCAGGCAGTGCTGATCTCGAATGCGATTCAGGAAATCAAACGTTTTGTTGATAAAGTTCACCCCATTACACGCGATATTAAAAGTTCTGCATATTTAGGCGATTTATTGGTTACAGCTTACTCTCAGTTTTCAAGGAACCGTACATTTGGTACCATGATTGGCAAAGGCTATTCGGTACGTTCGGCGCAACTGGAAATGCACATGGTTGCTGAAGGTTATTATGCTGCCAAATGTATCAAGGAAATTAACGAAGAATTCCGGGTGAATATGCCTATTGCTGAGGCTGTTTACAATATTTTATACGAGAATATTTCGCCGTCTATCGAAATTCGATTGTTAACCGAAAACCTTAGATAAATCCCTTATAATTCAAAGAAATGGATAAAATTTCATTAAACTTTAATAAGACTTTTGATTTCATATCAAAAGACTCAATTTTCTCATATAAAGAATCGATTGAGAAAAATAACGTTGCACTTTTCAATAAAACAGGGAAAGGGAGCGACTTTTTAGGATGGACAACTTTGCCGACATCAATTTCTGAAGCTGAATTGGCCGATTACGAAGCAACAGCTTCAAAGATAGTTGCCAAGAACATCGACATTTTCGTTGTGATCGGCATCGGCGGATCGTACCTTGGAGCAAAAGCAGTTGTTGATGCTTTGTCAGATAGTTTTGCGCATCTGAAAGAACGTAAAAGCCCTTTCATTCTGTTTGCAGGCCAGAACATCAGCGAAGATTATCTTTTTGAACTGCGCGAATTGCTGAAGACTAAAGAATATGCAATGGCTGTGATTTCCAAATCGGGAACCACTACTGAACCTGCGCTTGCTTTCCGTTTGCTGAAACAAGACATTGAAGAAAAATACGGAAAGGCAGAAGCTACAGAACGTATTGTTGCTATTACCGATGCCAAACGTGGAGCATTGCGCTCGCTTGCCACAACCGAAGGTTACAAAACTTTCGTAATTCCAGATGATGTTGGTGGCCGTTATTCTGTACTTACACCAGTTGGTTTGCTGGCTATTGCTGTTGCCGGATTCGATATTCGTTCGTTGGTAAAAGGCGCTGTTGATATGCAGTTGGCTTCTGGAACAAACGTACCTTTTGAAGAAAATTTGCCAGCTCAATATGCAGCAGTTCGAAACGAATTGTACAAAAATGGCAAGAAAGTAGAAATTCTCGTGAATTATAACCCAAAGCTTCATTTCCTGGCAGAGTGGTGGAAACAGCTTTACGGCGAAAGCGAAGGCAAAGATGGATTGGGTATTTTCCCTGCTGCTGTCGATTTTTCATCTGATTTGCATTCAATGGGTCAATATATTCAGGAAGGAGAGCGTACATTGTTTGAGACTGTGCTTTCAATCGCAAATCCTGATCGTGAAGTTCGCATCCCGAACGATGCCGCAGATTTGGATGGTTTGAATTTCCTTGCCGGAAAACGCGTTGACGAAGTAAATAAAATGGCTGAATTGGGAACTGCAATTGCCCACGTTGATGGCGGTGTTCCAAACATCCAAATTGTACTTCCAAAACTGAACGAATATTACCTTGGACAATTGATTTATTTCTTTGAGTTGGCATGCGGATTAAGCGGTTACACTTTAGGCGTAAATCCATTCGATCAGCCAGGAGTTGAGGCCTACAAAAAGAATATGTTCGCCCTGCTCGAAAAACCAGGTTACGAAGAAGCAACAAAAGCGATTAAAAAACGCCTGTAATTCGAAAAACAGCATAATTTTGAAAGAGAAATCTCGCGTTGAGGTTTCTCTTTTTGTTTTTATATGGTATTCGAAAATCAGGAGTGGAAAGGGTACGGATTCGCGTTGTTTGGAACGGTTGCGTTTTCGAGCTTGTATGTTTTTAGTAAAGCGGGATTAAATGAAACTACAATTGCCCAGTTTGGGCTGTATTACTTCGGAATCGGCTTTCTTCTGAATTTGCTATTTTCGGCTTTCACTGGCAAATTGAGATTTTTTAGACAGATTTCAGGTTCAACTGTTCTGCTTTTGATCTTGCTGGGCTTGATTGATATCGCGTCGAATTTTGCTTTCTTCAAGTCTGTTCAAACAATTCCTGATCCTTCGGTTACCTCATTTCTTGGTAACTTGTTCCCGGTTTTTTTGATTACACTCAGCTTCCTTTTTTTGAAAGAGCGTTTTTCGCTACTCGAAACTTTTGGTGCCATTATTGCCATATCAGGGGCATTTGCGGTAAGTTATACCGGTAGCCTCGAACTGGATCGATTACTGATTCCCGGAACCGGCTGGGTGGTTATGAATACTTTCTTTGCCGCCTCAGTTGGCGTTATTGCCCGAAAGAATACAAACAAGGCTAGTCCCGAGGTTTTTAATCTGAATTCGAACGGATGGATTTTTCTTTTCTTTCTTTTCTATTTTCTGAATAGTGGCGAATCGGTTTATATTTCAGGGAAGGCTTTTCAAAATATAGCGTTGGCATCGTTTTTTGGAGCTTTTGCTGCTTTGCTTTCCTTCTTTTATTCCTACAAGTTTATACCAGCCTCGCGTTCGTCGATCGTACAAAGCCTGAAAGGAATTTTCGTGCTCGGCATTGCTTTTTTATACCTTGGGAAACTTCCGGAAGTAATTCAAATGATTGGTGGTGGAATATCGGTCTGCGGAGT
>DAOPZV010000053.1:0-1386 GCA_035353575.1 Prolixibacteraceae bacterium
TGTAACAATACATAACTTTATAGAACAAATTTCAATAAACATCAATTCAACCCCAATGAATCAAAACCTTTTTACTCTGGCATGGCGCGAAACCGTGCGCTCGGCATACTGGGGCAAAAGCCTCGCCACCAGCATCGGGCTTGGGCTGCTGGCTTTGTATTTCGCGGCCAACTTCCTGTTCCTCGGCATTTTCATCCCGAATATTCTGGCTGAAAAATTTGCTAACGACGACCCAATTAGCAAATTCAACAGTTTGGTGCTGGCATACCTTGGCATCGATTTAATTATCCGCCAACTGATGCAAAAACTTCCGACGGTAAGTTTCAAACCCTTGCTGTTGCAGAACATCCGCCGGAAAAGTATCGCCAACTACCTACTGGTTCGCTCGCTTTTGAGCTTGTTCAACTTGTTGCCATTTTTCCTTTTTGTGCCAACCTTTATCAAACTGGTAATTCCGGCAAACGGAGCTTTTGCGGCCATGGCCTGGTTTTTGGCATTAACCATTTTGGTGCTCAGCAACCACTTTTTGGGCATTTACCTGAAATGGCGTTTCAATGAAGCCGAGTATGGATTTTTTATTTTACTAGCTGTGCTGGCTGGTTTGTTTGCCATCAATCACTACGGAATTATTGATCTTTCAGGAGCGATGGGCAAACTGCTCGATTTGGTTCTTGCCAACCCTGCCCTATTCGTGGTATTGATTGCTCTGCCAATTGGATTCTATTTTCTGAATATTCGCTTTTTACTGAGCCGAATGTTCATCAACACACTAGGAGCAAAGCAAAAAGAAGAAAAAATTCGCGATTACTCCTGGCTCGACCGAATGGGCGAAACGGGTCGTTTTATTGCCCTTGAACTGAAGTTGATTTGGCGAAACAAACGCCCACGCTCGGTTGCCATGATGACGGTTATTATGCTTTCGTACGGGCTTTTGGTGTACAAAGATCAGCATGGACAGCCACCACCCGAATTCATTTTTATTTTGGGTGGAATCATTTTGGTGGGCATGTTTTCGGTTTCGTACGGACAATTTTTCCCGGCGTGGCACAGCAATTACTTTTCGATGCTCATGTGCCAGCGCCTGACCATGAAACAGTTTCTCCGCTCGTTTTATATGCTGGTTACGGTTGTTTCGGTTATCTGCTATATCCTGACTTTGCCCTATGCCTTGATGTATCCCAAGGTAATATACACTCATCTGGCAGTTTTGCTTTATAATTTGGGCATCAATATTCCGGTCATGTTTTTTATCGGCCTGTACAGCAAGAAACGCCTCGATTTGAACCAATCGTCGGTGATGAACTACCAGGGCGTTGGCGCTACGCAATGGCTGGCAGGCTTACCCATGCTGCTTGGCCCAATTGGCATATTCTATTTGCTGAAACT
>DAOPZV010000053.1:1486-4094 GCA_035353575.1 Prolixibacteraceae bacterium
ATCATCCTCGAAAAAGGTAAGATTGTGCGCGACGTGCACAAAACCGAAACCACTCTTCAGGAAATTGAAGCATTCTTTAAACCAGTTGTGGAAGAGGATTTTGTGTGAGATATTATTATGATTTTATCCGTTGGCTTTAGCCAACGGATTTTCTGGCATTCCTTCTTGCCGAAACATACAAAGCCACCACTGCCGTACAGAAATAGAATGCCATCAGACCAATCAATTGCAGGTATTCGGTATGAATGTCGGCCATGCCAACCCCAACGCTTCTTACGCGCAAATAAGCCGGAACCATGATTGTGGCCGGGAAGAAATGAGCTAGACTATAGACTACCGGAGGAATCGACAAGCTTGGCCACGACAATCCGCTTAGAAAAATGACTATTGGCGACAGAAATACCATGAATATGATCGACGATTCGCGCCGCTTAAACAGCACCGACAAGGTAATTCCCATGAAAATAATGGCTAGCAAAAAGGGCAAAGTCAGCATCAAAACTGAAAGGTAACTTCCGCGGCTTGGGTAATTAAACCACGAATGAATCCAAACCATCGTAAAAATGCAGTTGATGGCATAAATGGTTAGATATGCCAGGGTTTTCCCGAATAAAATGGGCAAAACACCGCCCGGTTTCAACGCCACCGGAACCATAAAATTGTCTTGTTTATTTTCTTTGGAAGTTCCACCCACCATACCAATGCCAATGAGCAGGGTTTGCTGCAAAATGATGATGATAATTCCGGGCATCATCGACGAACCGTAGCCGGACGACGAATTGAACCAGAAATGAATGTCAGATTGCAACGGATCGCGCTGAATAACTGCCTGATCGTAGCTTTTCCCTTCCATCATCAGTTTTTTTATTTCAACGCCTGCTGAGAACGTACCAACTGTTTTAACAGCTCCACCCAGTAGCTGGCGGTAAATCAAAAAATAACTTCCGTCGGCAAAAACGGCCACGTGAGTTTGCTTACCATTCAGTATGTCTTTTTCAAAGCTTTCAGGAATAACCAGAATTCCGGCGCAATTTCCTTCAAAAAAATCGTTTTTCGCTTCATCCAGGCTCATGGCTACACGGTTAATCTCTATCTGCTCAGCTCCCTTCAGCATTTCAACCAACTGGTGACTGGTGTTGGTCCGATCCATATCAACAACCGTAGTTTTTAGTTCGCGCACCACCTCGTTTTTATAAGCAATGGCATAAACAATCGGGTAAATTATCAGTGCGCCAACCAAAATCAGCAGAGCACCGCTGTCTTTCCGGATGTTGTTGAATTCATCCCGGAAAAAGTTTCCCGTCATTTCAAGCCCTTTTATAATTTTTTTGAACATGGTCAATCGATGTTTGGATTATATTTTTCCCCAGAAGCGTTCCTGTTTCAAAACCTGTTTTAACCGGGGCAGGAAACAAACTGCCAGTAGAATAAACAGGACGTAAATTGACATTGGAATAATGGCATGAACTGCATCTTCGCCCCGAATAGCCTGCGATATAAAGATTTTTACCCATTGGGTAAAAGGGAATAAATACGAAAATATTTTGGCTACCAATGGCATGGCAAACTGCGGAAATGTTAGTCCGGAGAATGTCAGCGCCATCATGGAATAAGCGCTTGCCAATGACAATGCCAGACGTAAATTTGCGGTTACGGCTACCAGCAGTATGGCCAACAACTGATAAGTGATGATCATCCCCAGCTCGCCCATCACGATAAACGCAAAGTTTCCCCGAAGTGGCGTTCCCATTTGCACAAACAAAACCACATTCATTACTACTGTTACAATAGAAAGCAGCAGGGTATAAGGTAACAGTTTGCCTGCTAGTCCAACGATGAGGCTTCCATGGGCATGCTCCAGCCATTCAGGCCCCGTTCCCTCGCGCACCTCAGTTCCTACTGCAAAAACAGCCGAAAGCAGCGTGAAAACGACAATCATCAGCGGAAGTAGCGCGCTGAGCAGAAAATATGAGTAATTCCCAAAGGGATTAAAAAGAATGTGCTGCTGCAAACTAACTGGAAGTATTTTTGCTTTGGCCTGTTTTTCGGGTAGGCCGTTTTTCATGGCGAACTGTAGCTTTATTCCTCCTGAAAGCGTTGCTAGCGCTTTATAAATTCCCTTCTGAAGGTAGCCGCCTTTCAGTAAATTGGTGTTATTGATGAATACCGAAACGGGTTGCCCAATGCCTTTCAGGATGTTTTTCTCAGTATTCTCAGGAATGATGATTACAGCATCCAGTTTCCCATCGGCCATTTGGCGGTAGGCTTCTTCCTGATTAGGTAAATGCATCGCCACTTCAGCTTCCTGGGTTGCATTCACCCACATCGATATTTTTCTCGATAGGTTGGTGTTGTCCATATCCACAATGCCAACCGGAATATTGTGCGGAACCCCGGCCGAGAAAACCGACAAGAGAATCACAAAAGAAATAAGCGGCCCAATCAGGGTAGTGAACACATAGATTGTCGATACCGACATTCGGTCGATCTCACGCAGAAAAACCCTGAAGAATGGATTCTTCCGAATGAATGTTTGTTCGTATTCCCTGATGGTATGTTTTTTATGCTGAGTCATGACTCCATTATTGTCATTTGTGGTCATTGATTG
>DAOPZV010000053.1:4194-15261 GCA_035353575.1 Prolixibacteraceae bacterium
TTTACTGTCTTTGAATACTGCGACTGAAAACGGACTACTTCTTCCCGAATTGCTTCCAGTTTACCAAAACGCTCATCCCGGGGCGAAGTCCTTCAAGTGGTGATGTTGGTACTGCATGAATCTCGAATGACTTCATATCAAATCCTCCCGAACTTTTGGTAGCTGTCCAGGTTGCAAAATCTGCCAGCGGACTGATGTAATTCACTTTCAAAGTCACGTTTTTGTTTCCCAGTGCCGGAATAGTGGCTTTAATCTCGCTACCCATCCGAACGTTAGCCATCAGGTCTTCGCGGATATATAATGTTGCCCAGCTATCGTTCAAATCCACCAGGGTAATCACCGGGTATCCTGTCGGAACGAGTTCCCCTTTTTCTGAAATAATATTGGAAACTTCACCTGAATTCTGAGCTTTCACTTGTGTTTCGGCAAGGTAGGCTTCCACCTCTTTAATTCCGCCTTCAGCTTGATTCACTAACTCCTGAGCAGCACGCTTGTCTTCGAATCGGGCTCCTTTTACTGCTTTTTCCCATTGCGATTTGGCTGCATTAGCTGTTTCACGGCCAGCCTTGGCCTGAGTCTCAGCTTCGTCGCGTTTTTGTTCCGAAACAACTCCGTCTTTAAATAGATTTTGAACCCTTTCGAAAGTTTTTTCATACAGACGTGCTGCAGCTTCGGCTTTCACATACAAATTGTAGGCAGCGGCGATGTCTTCAGCCTGAGCACCATTCTGAGCCTTCAGACTTTGTGCCTGCGCGGCGTTGCGCAAAGCGGTAACCTGTAACAGTTTGGCGTCAATCTCGGGGCTACTGATCGAGAACAGGAAATCGCCTTTGCGCACCTGCTGTCCCTTTTTAACTGCTATACTGTCAATTCGTCCCGGGATTTTAGAAGCCACCCTAAATTGTGTTGCTTCTATTTCGCCCTGAATTTCAAGCGGCAACGGACGGGTAATCAGCCAGGTTGTATAAAGAAGAAATATTAGCAAGGCAGTGAAAAACAGGCCGATAATAAAATTTCTTGTCTTGTTCATTGTATCGTGTGTTTTAATATTCAGTTATCGTTGTTGTAATTGTTGTTTTGTTGTCGTTATTGTGATGCGGTTTTGCTGTGATGCTGTAAAAATTAACCAAATTAATCTTCAAATTTTCAAATCCTCAAATTCCCTCGGTGATGGCTTGTGCGCTGGTCTGGTATTGAATAAACATATCGGGGCTTCCACAAACCTGAAGCAAGGTGGCCAACGCTACATCGTAGCCATACAAAGCCTGCAGCCGTTCAATCTTTACTTTGGCGAGTAATAAATTGGCGTCAACCAGTTCTGTGGAAGTTGATAATCCTTCGTGAAAAGCTTTATCGCGGCTATCGACATAAATTTGTGCAAACTCAAGCGTTTTGTCCAGTTCCTCAAGCTGTTCGACCTGCATCCCCAACTGCTGGTGTAGTTTCCGGATAACCGTTTTGATGTCTTCTTCGGCTTTCAATCCGGCTTCGTCAACCTGGTCAACTTTGAAGCGTGCTGCCTGAAGTTTCCGGTTACGCGTGGTTCCTTCAAAAAGCGACCAGTTTAACCCAAGTCCAACCATCCATTGCGGTAGGTACGGCGAGAGGTCTTTTTCTGCCAGATTATAGGTTCCGGTAAGGGCCAGCGAAGGAAGGTAATTGCTTTTTTCAAGCTTTACACCGGTCATAGCCAATTCTCGTTTGGAATCAACCTGCTGAAGCAAAGGGTTGTTCTGCAATGCCAGATTGATAAAGAATTCTTCGTTTTCAATATTTTTCAGGATAAATAACTTACTGGCCGGCATAACTCCGGTAGTGTCTTCTGCTGCCAGTGTATTCAGGAGCGCCCGCTCAACAATTGAAGCCTCGCGGTTGGCTTTTTTCAGCTCACGCTCGGCGTCGGAGTTAGCAACCTGGGCGTGAAGAAATTCAACTTTTGCAATTTGACCCTGTTCGCTTAGTTTTTGAGAATCGAACAAATGTTTTTTCATTGCGTCAGCAACCTGCGCGCGAACTTTGCAAGCCTGTTCGGCCAAAACCAGTCCGTAATAGCGGGTTGCCAGTTCGCTTAGTAGTTCGCCTTCTTTCTGTTTCTCTTTTAGGCCGGCTTCTTCTTCGTTAATTCGGGAAGCTTTGTTGGCTGCGTTTATTTTTCCTCCGGTATAAAGTGGCCAAACTACATTCGCGTTTACTGTTGCAAATTGTTTTTCCTGAATCATTTGATTCCATTCGGCCGACTTAATTGCGGCTTCGCCTTGCAGCAATTTGTTGCGAACAGCAGCTGTACTAATGTTATCGGGCAAAGTAGGCATAACTCCGGACGTGGCAGGATCGGGATTTGGAACGCCCGAGAAGTTCCCGTATTTGCCCAGCGTTTCGTACAATGGTGTAATCGCATCGCGCACCGGAGTGAGGTCAAGTGTCATCGGATCAGCCATTTTTATAGCGGTGGCTGTTACAAAAACTTTGGGAGTCCGAAGTCCAAACATCGATTTTTTATCAGCTTCTTTTTCGCGAACTTCGTATCCGGCCTGTTTCAGTACGTGACTGTTTTGATTCATTTGCTGATAGGCTTCATTAAACGTCAGCGGAATTTTATTTTGCGCTAACGCCGAAGAAGCTATGCTGGCTAAAGTAAACAGTAAGACTATTTTTGAATTTCGTTTCATGAGTTTCAAATTTCAGGTGCAAAGAAACTAATTTTATAGAACATTTTGGTTTTGAAGTCGAATTAACTTCCTCAAATTCCGGCGAGTTAAAATTCATTTAATATTGCCAGTTTATGGAAGCGTGACTAAATTTAGCAATTATCGGATAAATATACATCTTTTATAAAAATAAGTTATGCAACTTACTCGCGATCAGAATGTAGCGTTTGACAAAGCCGCTTTTTTGTGCGGCAGATCAGAACATTGTGTTTCAGAGATTCAGGAGAAGCTAAAACTTTGGGGGCTTTCGGCCAAAGATTCTGTTATAGTGATCGAAAAGCTAGTCGAGGAAAAATACATTGACGATGAGCGGTTTGCCCAGGCTTACGCAAAAGACAAATCACGGTTTAATAAGTGGGGAAAGCAAAAGATCACTTTTATGCTGAGAAGCAAAAAGATTTCGCCGGAAATAATAAGTGCGGCACTTGATGAGATTGAAGAAAATTTGTATTCGGAGCAGCTGCTAAAGTTGCTGACTGATAAGGCGAAAACTATAAAGTCGGATAACCCGTACGACCGGAGAAATAAACTCATGCGTTTTGCAATGGGTAGGGGATTCGAAACTGAGCAGATCAAAAAAGCATTACAAAAACTGAATATTCTTGAAGAATAAGACTAACAGAATGCTCTATATTTGGCAAAAACGCTGTTATGACTAAAATAATCCTGATTCTATTAATCGTTACTTGTTTTTCGAGCCAGGCGGCCAAACTGCCTAAATCGGTAAAAATTAGTAAAACTGAATTCATTTTCGAGAAAGCTCCATTCAAAGAATGCCATGCATCTACAATTATAGAAACGCAAAGCGGTTCGTTGCTTTCAGCCTGGTTTGGCGGGACCCATGAGAACAATAAAGATGTGGAAATCTGGATTTCGGAGAATAAAGACGGAAAATGGTCGGCCCCCAAAAGTATTGCAAACGGAATCATCAACGATACACTTCGATATGCCTGCTGGAATCCGGTTTTGTTTCGGGACGACGACAGAACAATTTCGTTGTATTATAAAGTTGGGGTGAGCCCGGTTAAATGGTGGGGAATGGTCATTCATTCTCGCAACGAAGGCAAAACCTGGTCGGAGCCCGAACAGTTGCCGGATGGAATTTTAGGCCCGATAAAAAATAAGCCCGTAAAGCTAGCTTCTGGAGTGATTTTGAGTCCATCGAGCATCGAGACCGAAAGCCGCGAATGGCACGCTCATATTGAACGATCTGTTGATAGCGGCAAGTCTTGGAAAAGAGTGGATATTGATCCGCAGAATCCAGCAAAGGTTATTCAGCCAACATTGCTTGTTTATCCCGGAGAAAGAATTCAGGCGCTGTTGCGTAGTAACCAAAACTGCATCATGGAAAGCTGGTCGGCCGATGAAGGAAAGACCTGGAGCCCGCTGGCAAAAACAAGTCTCCTGAATCCAAATTCAGGAATTGATGCCGTTACGATGAAGAATGGAATTCAGGCACTTGTTTATAATCCGGCGATAAGCGGGAAGGAATGGTCAAATGGTCGAAGTAAGTTAAATTTTGCTGTTTCAGTTGACGGGAAAACCTGGAAAGACTTGCTAAAGCTGGAAGATCAGGCGGAAGGCGAGTTCAGTTATCCGGCAATTATTCAAACATTTGACGGGCGATTGCACATTGTTTATACTTATAACCGAAAAATAATTAAGCACGTAGTGCTTCAGTTTTAGCCAAAATAAAAGGGGACAAATCTGGTGTCAGAATGTCCCCTTAATTTTTTATCAGAATATTTTATTTAGGCAATGGCAAACCGCTCAGTCTGTCCATGCTTGCTTCAATTTCGTGTTCAGGATATTCGTAGTCCGAAAGCTTGCCGCTCATGTATTTGTCGTATCCCAGAAGGTCCATTGCACCGTGTCCGCTCAGGTTGAACAGGATCACCTTTTCTTTGCCTTCTTCTTTGGCTTTCAACGCTTCGCGAATGGTTGAAGCAATGGCGTGAGTCGATTCCGGAGCCGGAATGATACCTTCGGTTTTGGCGAACAGCAAGCCAGCCTCGAAACACTCGCTTTGGTGAATGGCCTGTGCTTCCATCAGCCCGTCGCGCAGGGCGGCGCTCACCAATGGCGACATGCCGTGGTAACGCAAACCTCCGGCGTGGATTGGTGCCGGGATAAAATCGTGACCCAAACTGTACATTGGTAATAGCGGGGTCATTTTTGCCACATCGCCGTGGTCGTAAACAAATTTTCCTTTGGTCAACGTTGGGCACGAGAATGGTTCAGCTCCAATAATCTGGATGTTGGCACCGTGTACTTTTTCGTACATAAATGGGAACGAAATTCCGGCGAAATTGCTACCACCACCGCAGCAGCCAATGACTACATCCGGATTTTTAATTCCGATTTTATTGAGCTGTTTTTTAGCTTCAAGCCCAATAATGGTTTGGTGCAGCATTACGTGGTTCAACACAGAGCCCAGCGCATAACGGGTTTGTCCGGTTGGATCGGTAACCGCGGCTTCAACAGCTTCTGAAATGGCAATACCCAAACTTCCGGGAGTATCGGGAAATTGAGCCAAAATGTCGCGTCCGGCCTGGGTTTCCATGCTCGGGCTTGAAACGCACTGTCCGCCCCAGGTTTGCATCATGATCTTGCGGAAAGGTTTTTGCTCGAAACTTACACGAACCATAAACACTTTGCATTCGATGCCGCCAATTTGGGCACAGGCATACGACAAAGCCGATCCCCATTGTCCGGCGCCGGTCTCAGTAGTTAATTTCTTGATGCCGAATTGTTTGTTATACCAAGCCTGTGGTACAGCCGTATTGGGTTTGTGGCTGCCTGCCGGCGAAACGCTTTCGTTTTTGTAGTAGATTTTTGCGGGAGTTCCCAGTGCTTCTTCCAGTTCGTAGGCACGAATCAGCGGACTTGGTCTCCACTGCATCAAAATCTGGCGAACTTCCTCCGGAATGTCGATCCAGCGTTCCTGCGATACTTCCTGCTCGATGAGGTTCATCGGGAAAACCGGGGCAAGCGCTTCCGGAGTAACCGGTTTGCCGTCGGGTCCTAATGGCGGGTTCATCGGGGTTAAAAGATCAGGGGCAAGGTTATACCATTGTTTGGGCATTTCCGATTCGTCGAGGAAGATTTTTTTTAGTCTGGCCATGTTGTCAGTTTTTTTTGGTTACTATTTCTATTTTTTGAATGTATTTTCACTATAAAACAGGAAAAGGGATTTTCCGCGAAAAAACAGAAAATCCCTTTCCCCGGCCTTATGACCGCAGATCAATATGTAATTCCAGCGTTTCCATTTTCACGTTGCGCCAGGCCCATTCTTTTCCGTATTGAGGTGACTTGTACATATCTTTCTTCAAAAAAGCGAGTAAAACTAGTTATATTTTTCATGTTTTCAAGCGAAAAAAGGGTTTTGTAGAACAGCCGTTTTTAATTGTCGGAAAGCAGATTTTTATCTAGCCGGAAGAAGACCGAGAATCTCAGGAACAATCCTTTCGAAGCGTATTCGTAATCAGGCGTTTGCTTGCTGCCCGAAAGTGGAGTCCCGATCTGCCATGAACTTCGGTTCATTTCTGAATAAACCCGTAGTTTTTGCTTCAGTTTGTACCCCGCATCGAGCGAAATCCACCAGTTTCGGGACATTTTCAAACTGGCAAACCATCCCACATTTTTTTCCTGAAGCCAGATGTAGCTGTATTTGGCATTGTTGGGCAAAAAGGCGTTGTAGCCGTTTCCTCCTGAAAAGAACCCGGTGTGAAACCTCGGTCTCACTACCCATTCGGCCCTGAACCACAAGGGGAGCGTGCCCGTGTAGGTTGCCCGTTCAGTTGGAGTCCAGCGGAATCCGGCAACAGGCATCAGCAGATTTCCCGAAAAGCGTTGTGCATACGAAAGCCCAAAAAAGTAAGTGAACCGTTCGCTTTTTTCCCAATTGAACCGAACGGCAGTCATTCCAATTAATGCTTCAGGCGAATAATTTCCTGAATTGGAAGCAAACGCGGGTGAAACAATCCAATTTAGGCTCCATCTGTCGCTCAGTTCGTGTTGCCAGATGAGCCGAAGCGAGGTTTGTGCAAATTTGTTTTCTTCAATCGGGAACGAATCGCCGGTTTGCAGAAAACGGTATTGTGGGGATACAATCAAGCGGTTGTGCTCCGCGCGCAGCAATGGAAAAGCCAGTTGAATGCTTTCGCGCTGTTTGATTTCGCTGCCCGTCGCCGGTTCGTAGGTGAATGAAATGGGCGCTGTTTGCTGGCCAAAGCTGTGTTGCAGCATAAAAAAGAGTGAAGTAAACAGAATTAGCCGGATCATTGGTTCAGAATTAAGCCGTCAGCCATTTCGATGGTGCGGTCGGTGTTTCTGGCGAAGTCGTTGTCGTGGGTTACGCAGATGATGGTTTGCCCGAATTCGCGGGCCAGGTTGCGGAAAATATCCTGAACAGCCAGCGAATTTTTGCTGTCGAGGTTGCCGGTTGGCTCATCGCCCATGATGACCGAAGGGTTGTTAATCAACGCACGGGCAATGGCCACGCGCTGTTGTTGTCCGCCCGAAAGTTTGTTGGCTTTTTTCAGTGCTTGTTCTTCGAGGTCGAGCAAACGCAGGTTTTCGTATGCGCGGTGCTCAATTTCTTCCGGCGAATGCTTGCCAAGTTTTAGCGCCGGAAGCATCACATTTTGCAGCGCGCTGAATTCGGGCAACAAATAGTGAAACTGGAACACGAACCCGATGTGTTCGTTTCTGAAGGCGGCCAACTGGTTTTGCGTTTTCCCGGTGAGCCGTTCGCCATTGAATTCGAGGCTTCCTTCGTAGTCGGTGTCCATCGTCGAAAGCACATACAAAAGCGTCGATTTTCCGGAGCCCGATTTGCCGATGATGGAAAGGAATTCGCCCTTTTTCACGTCGAACGAGATGTTTTTAATGACCTGAAAAGTCTGCGGGTCGTGGAAATATTTGATGAGGTTGTGAACCTGCAATGCGTTTTCTGTTGTTTTCATATCGCTTATCCTCTGATGATTACGACCGGGTCGATTTTCGAAGCTTTCCGGGCGGGCAAATAACCGGCAAAAAGCGTGGTGGCAATGCCAAAAACAATGGCCGACACAAAATCTGCCGGAATGTAGCTGATTGGCAAAGTGGTTAATCCGGCTATTTTGAAGGGCACCAGGTTGACTGCCGATGAAATGCCTAGGCCGAGCAGCACACCGGTGATTGCGCCAACGACGCCAATTACTGCAGCCTGCGCCAGAAATATGCTCAGGATGTCGCCACCCGAAAATCCCATGGCTTTCAGGATGGCGATTTCGCGGATTTTCTCGTTGATGGTCATGTTCATGATGTTGTAGATGCCAAAACCAGCAACGAGTAAAATGGTGAGCGACACGGTAACGGCAATGATGCTGCGCAGTTGCGAGGCCGCCAGCAATTGCTGGTTGGCCGTTTGCCACGACTCAACCTGGTACGGAACTGTCGATTTTAACTGGCTGACCAGCGAAGCAGTTTGGTCGCGGTCGCGCAGGTTTACCTGGATGTCGCTCGAATAATCGAAGTTTTTGCCTTGAAATTGACGGGCGGTGGCAATATTGAGGTAGGCACGCGACTTGTCGATTTCCTTCACCGATGTTTCCACGATGCCCACCACGGTGTAGTTTTTCGAAACACCGTCCGAATTCAGCACATTCACGTTGTCGTTCAGGCTAACATTCAGCTTTTCGGCCAGCAGTTTTCCCAGGATTATGCCTGATTTCTGCACGTCAAGCTGCTTCCAGCTTCCGGCAATCACTTTGCTACCGATGCCAAAAAGTTGGTTTTCCGAAGCCGGTTGAACTCCCGAAATGCTGCCGTTTATTTTTTTCGAGCCGTTGCGGAAAAACACGCTGAAATTGAGTTGCGGCGTAATTCCGGTGACTTCGGGCTGCTTTTCGAGCGTGGCCATCACCTGCGAAGTGTTTTTAATCCCGTCGGTGTATTGCAGACTTTTTTTATTCCGAATGTTGAGAAGTGTCCCAGCGTCGAAAAAGCTTTCTGCCGGATTGTAGCTGCGTTTGTCGTCGTCGTTGTAAATGCGGACGTGCGCCAGCGTGCTGAAAGCCAGGTCGTCCTGCGCCTGGTTGACGCCATTCATAAAGCTGTTCATGAAAATGTACATCGACACGCCAAACGTCACGCCCAGCAAGGCCACCAGCGTTTGCCCCGGCTTCGAGCTGAGGTGAGTCCAGGCAATCTGCCGGTTCACCGTCGGCTTCTTTATTTTTGTTTGTTGTTGCATGAGTTTCTTTTATAAACCACGAAGAACACGAAGGAATTACCAAGCAGCACAAAGAAGATTCTTCCTGCTTTTCTTTGTGCCCTTAGTGGTTAAATTATTCTTTCCCCGGTAAAACAATTTCCTCATTTTCGGTAAGTCCGCCTGTAATTTCCACCCAGTCGGCATTTTTTATCCCGGTGGCCACTTGTTTCTTCTCGCCGGAATCAGTCAGTACAAAATCGTTGGCCAACAGGTATTTCGCCGGAACAACCAGTGCCTGTTTTCGCTCGCCAACCACAATGTTCGCCTGAAGTTGTGTTCCGGCTTTAAGTCCGGCAACAGGTTCTGTAAACCGGGCTTCCACGATAAACGACTGATCCTGGGTGTCGAAAGCCGGGTAAATTTTCGAGATTTTAGCCCTGAATGCGTGGTTTTTGCTGGTATTCAGTTCAACAAAAGCATCCTGCCCCGTTGCAATGCGATTGATGTCTTCTTCTGCAACCTGTAGGCGGGCAATAAATTCGCCAGCGCCAATCTCGGCAATGGTTTCGCCGCGTTTCACCAGTTCGCCGCTTTCTTTCAGGCAACGAAGCACCACGCCTTTCTCGCGGCTGACGATGCTGAAATTACTGTTGTTCTCCTGCTGGCTGACCAAATTGGCTTTGGCGTTGGCCAGCTCCAGTTTCAGGTTTCGTTGGGTTTCGGTAATGGTGTTTTGCAGGGCCCAGAATTCAGATTGTGAGTTTTCGTATGCCAGCCGGGCACGGTCGTAATCGGCCCGCGAAACGGCGTTGGAGCCAACCAGGTTTTGGTAGCGGGCAAAATTCGCAGAATCGGTGCGCATTTGGTTGCTCAGTTGTATCTCCTGCTGACGAAGTTTTTGCAGCACCGGCGAGGTTTCGCGCAGGTTACCTTGCGCTTTTTGGTAGGCCGCCTCCGCGCTTTCGAGCTGCGATTGAGACGTTTCGTTCAGCAATTGAAAAAGCAGTTGACCGGGCTGAACCGAGTCTCCTTCGCTTACCAGTTTTTTTTGCAGGTAGCCTTCGGTTTGCGAAATCACGAGGTAGCTGTTGCTCATCGTGATGTTTCCCGAAGCAAAAACAGCATCGACCAAATCTTTGCGCTGTGGTGTGGTTTGCTCTTTTCGGTGGCAGGCGGTAAACAGCAGTGACACGATGAAAAGCGTATTCAGTATTTTTTTTGTTTTCATGTTGTATTATTTTCTGGCGTCGAATATTGTTTTGTAACTGTAGAATTCTGATAAATCGTTTAGGTAGCGGCTTTCGGACTGAAGGTAGTCGTCGAATATTTTCAGGTAGCCGTCGAGACTGATGAGTCCTTGCCCATATTTTGCCGAGGCCAGTTTCAGGTTTTGTTCGGAAAGCTCGAAGGTCTCTTTTCCCAAAGTGGCCGATTGCCTGGCACTGACCATCTTTTGCGCCGAAAGGCTGTCGGCGATGGCCGATTTGCGCAGTTCGTCGGTGTAGGTTTGGGCTGCAATCTGCCGCTCAATTTGGGCTGCCGAAACTTTCGAGCGGTTGCCCCATCCCGTGAAAACCGGCACCGAAATGCTCAACCCCAGGTAATTGTTGGGCCGCCAGTTTTCCGATTTCAGCGAAAACGAAAACTCGTCGCTGAACTGGTTTTTCCCGAAATAGCCACGAAAACTCACTTCGGGCAAAAGAGCAGCGCTCGCCTTTTTCTGTTCTGCCATTGCGTAGCTTTCTTTTAGTCTGAAAAGCTCGGTGTAGAGGCTGTTGGGAAGTGTCTGAGGCAAAGCTTCAGTGGTCGTTTCTGGTTCCATTGAGCCCGTCAGTTTCAAAGTCGAAGCGGCTTCCAGCCCAAGCAATGTTTTCAGGTTGGCAAGGCATTCGTTTTGGTAGTTCCGGCTGGCTTCGAGTTGCTGTGCCACCGAATTTTTGCTGATTTGCGCCTGGTTTAGGGCAATGGCGTCGGTCAGTCCCTGTTCGAACCGCTTTTGGGTGAGCTGCCATAAGGTGTCGGCAACCGCCCAGTCGCTTTCGCCAATTGCCACCGCCTTTTGCGCCGTGAGCGCCGCGTAGTAAAGCTGCCCGATTTGTTCCTTCAGGTTTTGCTCCGAATAGGCTTGCCCGGCTTTTTGCTGTTCGAGGTTCACTTTGG
>DAOPZV010000053.1:15361-18124 GCA_035353575.1 Prolixibacteraceae bacterium
AGGTTTTGCTCCGAATAGGCTTGCCCGGCTTTTTGCTGTTCGAGGTTCACTTTGGCCATTCGCGACTGGTAAACCGACTGTCCGTTCAGCACATTGTAGTTCAGGTTGATTCCGGCGGAATAATTGTACTTTTTGCCGAACTTCATGTAAACCGTTTCGCCCGGCCGGCCAATCAACTCGCCCGGAACAGGAGTTTCCGAAATGTCGATGTTGTCCTGCCCGTTGAAACCTGCTGAAACCGTTGGGAACAGAAATGCGTTCGCGCCCCGTATTTGCGCTTGGGCCTGCTCAACCTGCATTTGCTGAATGCGCTGACCGGCGTTGTTCTCCAGAGCAAAACGCCACAGTTCGTCCAATGAAGCAAACGATTGTTGCGCCTGCAAACGAAGAACAGTAGCCAGCATCAGCGCTGAAAAGTATAGTGCTTTTGTCCTCATGGTTCGCGGCTCCAGATTTTGGTTTCGCTAAACATCCCTTTGGAGGCCGAAATGTGCAGTTGCCCGTTTACGATGCTCAGGCTGCAATTGGCATATATCCCGCGTTTGGGCAGATAGAGTTTTCCACCCGTCCATTTTCCGTTGGCGTAAGTCAATCCTGAAATAAGTGTGGAGCCAACCAGTGGCTGATTGCGCTTGCCCGCGTCGGGATTGTTGCGGTCGGTTTTCGGCTTTCCGCTGGCATCGTTGGCTTCGGCCATCCACACCAGTTTGCCGACATAGAGGTCGCCCTCCTGAACGAACTCAATTTTCGAGGTTTTCTGCTCATTCACCCAACGTCCCAAAACTTCGTTCCCGTCGCTCTGGGCCCGACCGGCAAGCGCTCCAACCACCAGAATAAATGATAAGATAATTCGCTTCATAGTTCTGTACTTTTTGTTTTCAGGCACAAAAATGAAGCAGCAATTAGCGAACTAAAAGCAGAAAAAGGGTGAACTGAACAAATTGAGGGGCGAAGTGAACAGGGCTATTCTTCTTCCAGCCACTTTAGAAACTCCGATACTTTCAGGCGGCTGACGATCAATTGTTCGGGCAGTTTGAGCGCAGTTTTTACCACCATTTTGCGGTTGAAATAGGGCTGCACTTCCTGCACAGCCTGCCGGTTGACCAAGGTTTGCCGGTTGATGCGGAAGAAAAGCGCCGGGTCGAGCGAGTTCTCCAGTTCGTCCATGGTTTTGAAAACCGCATGTTTTTGCTGGTCGAACCGCCACGCCTGAACCACCTCGTCTTCCAACAGGAAAACGGCAATTTTCTCCACCGGAACCGGAATGTAGCTTTCGCGGTATCGAATCAGGATGGTGCTTTTGAACGCCTTCTTCTCGGTAAAAAGGTCGCGGATGGAATTCAACAGTTCAACATTTGGTGCAAAAGCCTGTTTCAGCTTTTCCACTTTGGCAAAAGCCGTGCGAATGTCCTCTTCTTTCACCGGTTTCAGGATGTATTCAATGCCATTCGACTTAAAAGCCTGGAGCGTGTATTGGTCGTAAGCTGTGCAAAAAATTACCGGACATTTTACTTCAACCCGTTTAAAAATCTCAAAGCTCAACCCGTCGGCCAGTTGTATGTCCATAAAAATCAGGTCGGGCTGGGTGGACGACAGTATTTTTGCCGACTGCTCAATGCTTTCGGCAATGCCCGTAACTTCGGCCTGCGGATACACTTCGCCGATGATTTCCTTCAGCAATGCAGCAGTTTGTGGTTCGTCTTCAATAATTAGTACCCTCATTGTTCCAAAAGTTTTAATCGTACGCGAAATACATCGTCATCCGAGAAAACAAAAACACCGTTTTCGGCAAAACCCAGCAATTTGTATCGCTCAACCAGATTTGCAAGGCCGTAACCGGAATGTTCCACCTCGGTCAGTTTGGGTTGCAGGTGGTTTTCAATAGTTACAAAACCGGATGATGCGAATAGCTTGATTTCGAGCGGTTTTTCCGTAGAAATGACATTGTGCTTGATGCAGTTTTCGAGCAGCAATTGCAGGCTGAAAGTGGGTAGCCGAAAAGTGAGGTTTTCGTCGGGAACGTCGGTCGTTATTTTTAAAGCGGCACCAAACCGCGAAGAAAGCATAAACAAATAGTCGTTCACAAAATCGAGTTCCTCTTTCAGGGTAATGGTGTCGAATTGGCGTTTGGCCAGCAATTGACGGTATATTTCAGAAAGGCGCAGCACAAATTCTTCGGCTTTCGGGTCTTTCGCCCGCACCATCGATCGCAAAGTTGAAAGCGAGTTGAACAAGAAGTGCGGGTTTACCTGTTGGCGCAGAATTTCGAACTGCGCGCGCACGTTTTCGGTCTTCAGCATTTCGTTTTGAAGCGAGACCGCCTGTGCTTTTTCTGCTGAATTGAGGGCGTATTGAATGATGTAAATCAGCGCAATACTGATGCCGCCTTTAAAGGCAATGAGCCAAAGCGAAAAGGAATTTTTCGGGCCTTCATCGCCGAATTCATTCAGCACAAAAATCCCAACAACTACAAACAGAGACAATAGAAAAGCATTGGCCAGCAGCACAAATAGCGCTTTGCGAACCATGTTTTTTGCGCCTGTTTTCTCCTGAAATAAATTACTGAGAAAAGCATTTGCCAACCAGGCAATCAGCAAGAAAAGGAAGGTAACCAGGCTGGTCAAAAACATTCGACCGGCATTGGTTTCAACCCGGTGCTGGCTGTTGATAACGATGTTGAACAACGGCAGGAAAGCGGCAAAAAGAATGGCGATTTTCCAGTTGTTCGGCTTCCATTTGTGTGTTGAATCCATTTTCTATAGC
>DAOPZV010000053.1:18224-20580 GCA_035353575.1 Prolixibacteraceae bacterium
GGCGATTTTCCAGTTGTTCGGCTTCCATTTGTGTGTTGAATCCATTTTCTATAGCTGATTACAACGGATAAAATTAGCAATCTTGGCGGGAATTCTCTAATCTGGTTTTTTTTGGCCCCGAAAAAGCTGCTAAAGAATATAAAAAAGGGCTGTTTAGCGGAACGATTTTTGCCAAACAGTAAACCATTATTGATAATAAAAGAGCCATGTTACGCAATTTATATACGTTTGGCTGTGGGCTGCTACTGATGCTAGGCGTCGGGATGCAGTCGGGCAGGTGTGTTGCACTGCCGCACAAAGCCGATTCAATTCAAATAGTTATTGATCAACGCAATCCAATACTTCCCGGAGAGTCGTTCCCGATAGGAGTTGTTTCCTACAAGAGAAACGGGAAGGTAAAAAAGACAATTGGTTTAGCCGACGGTAATATGTGGTGGTTGCGTTACAAAGTTGAGGTTTCAGGCGGATCGTTTTCAGGAGGGAATGTTTGGGTGAACGAAAAACTGATGCCGTCGAAAGGAAAATACATTGAACTTAAGGTGGCTCCTAAAAAGCAGCCTGAACTGGTAAAGCGACTTTTGTTGCCGCTTAATTACGAAACAAAAATTGAATTCAGGCCAACGGCTGATTTTGATCGTGCTCCCGGAAGCCAGGTGAAAGGAGAGTTATACACCGAATTCGATAATGGAGTTGGGCGGATTTGTACCAACCTTAAAAACAGCGAAGAGGCGGAGCGTTTTAACTTCATACCTGGAGGCGGAATCTGGAAAAACGGTAAGTTCCTGATTGAACAGGATTTTACAAAAATTGAAAACCACCACGCATCGCTCATCATCGAATCACTTCGTAATCCTGAACTTACGGATACATTTAAAGTTTTGCTCGATTACCGGCATACCTACAATTTGACCTTAGCTGGTTCTGGCGGAATTCCCGGATTTTCGGGTACCGATGGAATGAATGGATCCGTTGGCTATCATGGAGGCGATGGACAGCCGGGTCAGCATGGCGGTTTTGGCGAAGATGGGCCCGATATTGATGTTTTCGCTGATTTATACCGCGATTCGATCCTGAATTGTGATTTGCTCTACGTTTATGCTCAAAATCAATGGAGCGGCGAGGAGTATCGTTATTTGATCAATCCCGCCGGCGGAAAATTACTGGTTAACTCGATGGGAGGCTCGGGAGGAACTGGAGGCCGTGGCGGAAATGGTGGTCGTGGCGGCGATGGCCGCGATGGTGAAAAATGGACAGAAACCCGCATGGAGAAGCACGTTGAAAAGAAGCCTGTTGTAAAGAAAACCACCCACAAGGAAAAGCAGAAAAAGACCGATGCTGATGGCAAGGAATACGAGGTGGAAGTGGACGTTGAAGTGTCGGAAACCGTATATGTTGACGAAGAAACCTGGATTCCGGTGACCGTTGAAAAACAGGGACCGGGCGAAAATGGCGGCGACGGCGGCTGGGGAGGCCCCGGCGGATTAGGCGGCGACGGTGGTTATGGCGGGATAATTAATTTATATTTTACACCGGATGCCATGCCTTATCAGGATATGATTGTTGCACGAAGTGAAGGCGGATCAGGCGGAATGCATGGATCCGGCGGTTCTGGCGGAATGGGAGGCCAGGGTGGATATGGCAGTCCGAACGGTAGTAGTGGCCGAAGCGGGCAAATGGGATCTTCTGCAATAGGTTGGGCCGATAAAGGGCGAGATGGCCAAATTATTGTTCGGTGGACCGAAGAGTTCTTGCAATACAAAACAGCTCAGAAATAACAAGTATTTAGGTTCAGTTGCCGGTAATCAGGGAAAGTATTGTCTATCAGTACAAAACCTCTTTCTTCATGCAAACGGCGCTAACCGGGCAAAGCCCCGCAAAATGGGACGTTTGTTTCAATGGCTCGGCAAAATCATTCCGTTCGATTTGTTGATATCCAATTGATTTGAAGAAGTTGGGAGCAGTGTTGGTCAGGAGATAAAGTGCCTTTATTCCTGAATGCTTGGCTACTAGTTCGATTTGGGCGACCAATTCTTTCCCGATGCCTTTGCCACGAACGCCGGGCTTTACGGCCACAGAGCGCAAAAGCGCCAGGTTACCAAATACTTCGAATCCACCAACTCCAATTACTTGTTCACCTTCCTGAAACTGGAAAAGCCGGATGTGATCCTGTTTTAGGTCTGATGGATCAAGCTTTGATTCTTTAAGCAACGCAAAGGTGGACTCAAATTCACTGATATGAAGTTCGTTGAATGTCATTTATGTTTTATTTTTTGCAGCTGTTTGTTCGTTTTTGGAAATCAATGATATTGCCATACACATCGACATTGAAAATACAACAATCGGTGAGTTTTTTCTT
>DAOPZV010000054.1:0-20486 GCA_035353575.1 Prolixibacteraceae bacterium
ATTCAGGATACCCCGATTTTAATTGACCGAATAATCAATACTACGCCCATAATTATGATAGTGTGTAACATTTTTTTGCTTTCATGGGTAAAATCCTACCATTCATGCTAAAAAATAGTACGTTCGCTAAAATCGCATCTTATTCATAATGATTTATTTGATGTTTTTAATTAACTTGATAGACATAAACCTTCTTAAATTCAAATTTTATGTCATCATCTACCGATTACAATGAACTGCTGCCCATTTTTGCTGAAATGAATTCAGCCGATGTGCTTACTCCGAACATTCCTATCGATGTATTTGTACAGGAAGCCGAAAACCTCTATCACTGGTGCGTCGATGACCAAAATGCTTTAACCCGTGTTGGGCTCAACTGGAACATGGTAACCAGTTTACCCACTCGTGCCGGAGCTTGCCGCGAAGCGCAATCACTTTGGGTAAAGGAACACAACACCCGAAAGCTGGCCGAACAAGCCTGGAAAAAAGAAGCCCCTGCTGCATTCGACCTGCGCGATCAATTGGTGCACGATTTTCGATTTGCTTTTCGAAAATTCGATAATCTGTCGGCTCGGGTTGAAGAAATCGCTCAGGGCGATACGAGTTCTGACATGGTTCAGGATTTGAACGACCTGGCCACCCTGGGACGTGCCAATGGCGATCTACTTGGGACTATTGGTTTCGATTTTTCGCTCATCGACAAAGCAGCTACTCTTTCTGATCGCATGGGCGACCTGCTCGGCGCTACCAATGGCGAACGTAAGGAAGACAGCGAAGCGCTACTCATTCGTGATAAAGCCTATACCTATCTCAAACAAGCAGTTGACGAAATTCGTGAGTGTGGCAAGTTTGCTTTCTGGCGTACTCCTGAAAGGTTAAAAGGATATTCGAGCGAGCATTGGCAGAAAGCCTATGCTGCCAGAATAAAAGCCGAGGCTGCAAAAGATGAAGCCAAAGCGTAAAGCGCGCTACTCATGTAATCCATGACGGCCAGAAAACCTCCATGGCGGTCATCAATTTATACATGGCTGATTAATTTCCTCCATGACGTACATTTTCTCTTCCATGGCAGGTATTTTTCCTCCATGACGGGTATATTTTCTCCATGGCAGCTTCCCGATTAACATGGCAAGTCTCCTTCCTATACACCTGACAGGTTTTTTGAAACCTGTCAGGTGTAAAATAACGACCAACAAAGCATTTTGAGATCATGGAAATAATAGAGCCTTTAAACTACGGAAACTTTTACCACATCTATAACCGGGGAATCGACAGTTGTAATTTGTTTACCGAACCTGACAATTACGAGTATTTCCTGAGTTTATATGACAAGTACATTTCTCCCGTAGCCGACACTTACGCCTGGGTGTTGATGCCAAACCATTTTCATTTTTTAGTTCGACTGAAAGAGGAGAAGGAGATTGTTGCCTCTTTACACCTGACAGGTTTTCAAAATCTGTCAGGTGTGGAAGTGAAACAACCACACCAACACTTTTCCAATTTATTCAATGCCTACACCAAGGCGTTCAATAAACACACAGGTCGCCACGGCAGCCTTTTCGAGCGACCTTTTAAACGAAAGCTCATTGACAGCTAAGAATATTTGAAACAGGTTATTTTGTATATCCACAACAACCCGGTGCATCATGGTTTTTGCGATCACCCTGTTGAGTATCCATGGAGCAGCTACTTAACCTGCATTTCGATAAAACCAACCAAACTACACCGCGAACAAGTAATAGGTTGGTTCGACAATCAGGCCAATTTTAAATATATGCACAACCAAAAAGTACAGGTAGAAAGAATTGAACAATGGCTGAAAATTTGATTTTAGGTGATGCTTTTTACACCTGACAGGTTTCGAAAACCTGTCAGGTGTAAGAGAAATCCTCCGCAACTCAAATATGATTGATTCTACTCAGCAAAAAATGGTCAGCCAGAACAATAGCAGCCATTGATTCGACGATTGGAACCGCGCGAGGCAGTACACAAGGGTCGTGGCGTCCTTTCGGGTTTATAACCACTTCGTTTTCAGATTTGTCAACTGTATTTTGTTCTTTTAGTAAGGTTGCGATGGGCTTAAATGCCACATTGAAGTATATATCTTCGCCGTTGGATATGCCTCCTTGAACGCCTCCCGAGTGGTTTGTCTTGGTGCGCACTCCATTTTCAGTCTTTATAAATACATCGTTGTGCTCCGAGCCCGACAAGCGGGTGCCGTCGAAGCCCGATCCATATTCAAAACCTTTCACGGCATTGATACCAAGCATGGCATGGCCCAAATCGGCGTGCAGTTTATTGAATACCGGTTCGCCCCATCCGGCGGGAACACCGGTAACCACGCACGAAACAACACCGCCAACAGTATCATGATTGCGCCCCGCTTCTTCAATACGGGCAATCATGCGTTCTGCCGCTTCAGCGTCAGGACAACGAACAATGTTCGATTCAGTTTGGCTTAAGTCCAATTCAGTGTATGCTTTGTTGATATCAATTTCTCCCACGCGCGAAACGTAAGCCTGAATATTTACGCCAACCTTTTTCAGGAGCAATTTGGCAACAGCCCCGGCAACCACGCGGGCAATGGTTTCGCGGGCCGACGAACGGCCTCCTCCACGGTGATCGCGCGTTCCGTATTTCTGTATATAGGTATAATCGGCGTGCGACGGGCGAAATATATCTTTCAGGTCGTTGTAGTCCGACGAATGCTGGTCCTTGTTCCACACAACGAATCCGATCGGTGTTCCTTGTGTTTTCCCTTCAAAAATTCCGGATAGGAATTCCACCTGGTCACTTTCACCTCGCTGGGTAGTTATTTTCGATTGTCCGGGTTTGCGGCGGTTCAGTTCGTTTTGAACGAATTCCACGTCGATTTCCACACCGGCAGGGCAGCCGTCAATTATTCCACCAATTCCTTTACCGTGCGATTCGCCAAACGAAGTCAATCTAAAGATTTGCCCAAAAGTATTCATAATGAAATTTCAAGGTTTGATGTAAAAAAAATGTTGTCCCAAAATACACGATTCTGAAACAACATTCCAATTTATTTATTAGTAAAGCTTAGCAACCGCATCCGCAGCTACCCGAGCTACAAGAACCGTCAGCGCATTCGGCTTCATCTCCGCAACCACAGCTTCCGCTTCCGCAACCACAACCGCCACTAACCAAAGCAGCAAGTTCGTCATCGGTAGCTTCGCGTACTTCAACAATTTCTCCTTTGAAGAAAAGATCTTCTCCAGCTAACGGATGGTTGAAGTCCATTTTTACAGTATCGTCAGTTATTTCGAGAACCAGACCATTCAAACGCTGTCCACTGGTGCTCATCATCGGCACAGTGTTTCCAATCTGAACAATCTCATCGTCGAATTCGCCATCGATAAAGAAAATATGTTTTGGTAGATCAACAATCGCATTTTCATCGAGTTCGCCATAGGCATCAATATCTTTAAGGCTGATCTCGAACGGATGACCGGCTTCGAGGTTTTCGAGTGAAGCTTCAAATTTAGGAAGCATCAATCCAGCGCCAAAGACAAAACTTAATGGTTTCTCTATTGTTGCCTGCTCAATCAATTCCCCTTCTGCATCGTCGTAATGTAAATCGTATGTAAGGGAAACCATTTTGTTTTTTCCAATTTTCATAGCTTGTAAATTAATGTGATTTTAAAAATTAATACAAAGAAATAAAAATAGTGCAGAATATAAAAAGTATCTGCATTTTCATTTTTATTAGTTAAAGATAACATCAGAAATGCACTTTGGTTTAATATTCTGAAAATTGTTTATTTGCGACTCATTGCAAACATGTTCCAATTTATTTGAATCTGAACGACTTAATACTGTTAAATTAAAAACCTGACTTTGACTAGTCAGAGTCAGGTTTTCGTTCCATTTGTAAAAAAGGGTGATTTTCCTTTTCCAGCTATGTTGTTTTATTTTTTGATTAGCTTTTGAGTGAATTGGCTTCCTCCTTCTTCAACTTTCAGAAAATAGATTCCTGAAGTTAATCCGCCGAGTCCACTTAATATCTGATTCGACGAAACATTTGCATATTCAATAATCTTGCGGCCCGAAAGATCGCAAATTGAAACGGTGGCTTTGTCGTTTATTCCTGAAATGGAAATATGCTCGGTAAACGGATTTGGATATACTGAAAGCTGCAATTGTTTAACATCCGAAACTGCAGTTACAATTTCGTGGTTCAGGTTGTCGATGCAAAAATATCCAGGCGTATTCATTCCCCATGAACCATTGTCACTTGAGCGCAATGAAAATTCCAGTTTCGAAATGCGGCCAAGACTTTTCAGGTTAACCCATCTCCAGGTGTTGACAATGTAATCGTTCGAACTGATGCTATACGCAAAGTCTGCCAAATTGAAATAGACTTTTCCGGTTGATTTGTTGCTCGAATCAAACCCTTCGATAGTAAGTAAAAACCAATCGGGATCAGTGCCGGTGTCTCCGCCAAACTTTTTAGCATAGCTATCGCCGTTTTTCATTGAAAGGTACGCATAAGTGCTGTTTGTTACATAAAGTCCGGAAACGATGGTATCTTTAAATGCGATTGTTGATACAGGGTTGGGGTAGGCTACAGCATAATTTGCCGAACCGCTGACTCCTTTTCCCGTAATTGCGCTATATTGGTTTCCGTATCCCGGTGTATTGCCGTCGGTTTTATTTGAAACAGCAAAGCCCGACCAGCTGTACCATTCCGGATTATACTCAGTGAAGAACCTGAAATTTCCGCTTGAAAAACTTGTTTTCCCGTCCGATCCGTTGTAGTAACCTGTTGCTGAAAGATCGATATTTTCGAAGCTGGCATAAGTTACAGGGTTATATTCGTATGGTTTTTCGCCATTAAAGTCGTCGATACAAAAATAACCGGGCGTATTCATGAATCCAAAGCTATTATCGCTCGAACTCAAGCTCAACCTGATTTTTGAAGCTACAGGCATAGAGCTCAAATCTACCCAGGCCCATTTATTCAGAATGTAGTCTTTGGTATTGTCGGTAAAACGAAAATCAGCAAGGTAAAAATACACTGTATCAACGGGATTTCCGCTTGCGTCCAGCGCTTCAATCATCAGTTTAAAATAGTCAGGATCATTGCCCGATTCGCCTCCAAACTTTTTAGCAAACTGATCACCGTTTTTCATCGAGAGATAAGCGTAAGTTGAATTAGTAACATAAAAGCCAGTGAGTTTTCCGGGAGTTTTCAGGGTTACTGTTCCATACGCAGATGGATAACATACAGCATAATTTGCACTTCCGTTGTATCCGGCACCGGTAATGGCGCTATACTGATTACCATATCCAGATGTCTGATTATCTGTTATATTCGAATAAGCAAAGCCATTCCAGTAATCACCCCAGGGGCTTTTAGTGTAATCGTTTGCGAAAGTAAAATCTCCGCTCTTAAAACTTCCGGAAAGATCAGATCCGTTCCAAAAACTACCGGCAGGCAAGGCTAAATCGTCGAACTTAGCTGTTGTTTGAGCCTTCGATTGTAAAACAGAAAAAATAGCAATAATTGCCAGAAAGTATAAATGTTTCATATGTAATAATTTTGAATGTTTCAAAATATTACAATACACAAAACCGCTGAAATAACCTGACAAATAACAAATTGGGTTACTCCAAGCTTTTTCTCCCGAAAGCTTTGAATATTGTAGTTCGAAAAGGCAGGTCTTCTGGCTTGCTCCATTTTTGCGGTCTTCCCATCCTTGTTCAGGAAAGTGACACGAGTTGCAAAAACATTGAGGAGCTTACAGCTGCGGGTACAGCTCCGGATTTTAACCGGATTCCCTCTTGACGCATATACAGCGCCACCATTTCTAATCGCAAAGTAAGGTAAATTTAGCTTCTCCGACAAGCCAGCAAGTTAAGTTATTATCAAAAAATGCAGCTTAAAATATGAGATAGTAGATTTATGATGTCGCCAGACGAGCTGTTTTAAAGGTGAAAAATTTCTGCGTAAAATAACTATATACCACCACAATGCAGGTGGTAATTACCTTTGCCAGGGTTGGCCACAGACCAACAAATTCAACAAAAATTTTCAGAAACACATAGTTCAGAAAAATTGAACCTGAAACCGACAACATATAGCGGAAAAGTTGGATTTTCCCTTTTATTACTGAGGTAGTGAATGTTATAAATTTTGCAAAAAGGAAGCCGGTTGAAAAAGTAATAGGAAAAACAATCAAAAATGCGGCAATATGGGGGCTGATAGCTACAATGCCAAAGTCGATAACATGTTTATCGAGGATAAAATTGTAGCAAATAAAATAAAGAAAAATATCGAGTACGGTATTGAATCCACCAGTTGCTGCGTATCGAAACGTCTCCAGTGAAATGAACTTACGGAAAGGCTGGTAAAAAAAATCAATTACAGAAATAATTAATAAGCGAATATTGTATAAAAAGTTGCCCATTAAGTTGTCGGAAAACAAGTTGTTGATTAAAAAAACTGCTGCAAAATAAAGATAAAAGATCGATTTTTAAGTTTGTTTGACTAAAATGTTGCCATATTTGAGCCTGTTTTGCAATAATCTTAAAAAAGCAGAGTTATTTCGCAAATATCGAATCTTTGATCCGGTATTGTTTTTATTTTAATCAATAATGAGGTAGGGTATTGTTCTGTAGGATTGTATCATGTTTGAAAAAGCAATAAAAGAGCAGAAACTGATACCCCTAAGGTAAAGGAAAGTAAGGTTTTACTGATTATGGGATTGTTGTCGGGTAAAATTTTTTCGATTACCGGAATCGATCAAAAGGGGTTCGAGCGGTTGTTTGAAGCTTATTGCGATGAGCTACAACACTACATATATTACCGATCAGGCGATGCTGAGATTGCAGAAGACATTGTTCAGGATACATTTCTGAAGGTTTGGGAAATAAGGGATTCTGTGAAGGTTGATACAGCAAGAGCGTTGCTTTACACCATCGCTTCTAATTTGTATGCAAACCGATTTAAGCGGCAAAAGCTAAGATTCAAATTTGAACAGACTATTCTTGAAGACCGCACCTTTGAATCACCTGAATTTGAATTGGAAGTAAAAGAGTTTGATAACAAACTTCAACAGGTTTTAGCTGGAATGAACGAAAAGAGCAGGGTTGTTTTTTTGATGAGCAGGATTGATCAGATGACTTATAATGAAATAGCCAAGAGGCTTGATATCAGTGTTAAAGCTGTAGAAAAACGAATGAAAAAAGCACTTGAATATGTTCACGATAAAATAGAGCAAAGATTTTAACAGGCATACTGAGAAATGGATATCCGAAATGAAAATATGAACAAGCCGAAATTTTCGAAGACTGATTTTGACAAGCTTTCGGTGGGCGAGAAGACAAATCTTCTTATAAGTGGATACCATGTGCCTCAAAAGCAAGCTAAAGCCACCACATTTGAGATAATTCGGCAACGAATTGAGCAGGGAGAACAGATTCAGGAAACAGCAAAGCGCCACTTAAACATTTATTGGGCTGCAGCTTCAATTGCAGTCATCGCTTTGGCGGCAACTTTTTATTTTAATGTGTTTATTTCTCAGGCCAAAGTCGTTTTTGCTGAAAGAGGTCGGCATGTGGAATACACGTTACCTGATGGATCTGAAATTAAGATAAATTCTGATTCAAAAATTAGCTACTCGGCCAATAAATTTGGCCAAAACAGAGAGCTGAACCTAAGCGGCGAAGCTTATTTTTCTGTAAAAAAAGGAGCGCCATTCGTTGTAAAAACATCCATTGGAAAGGTTGAAGTACTAGGCACAACCTTTAATGTATTTTCAAGAGAAAAAGATTTCCATGTTAGTTGTAATACTGGTAAAGTAAGAGTAAGTGTTGGAGCGCAAACAGTAACAATTGAACCTGGAGAAAAGGTAGTTTGGGTTGACGGCGTTTTGAAGAAATCGAGTTTTACAGACGAAGACGGCAAAGCCGGATGGACAATCGGAAAATTTCGTTTTGACAATATACCTTTAATTTCTATTTTTGATGAGATTGAACGACAGTTCAATGTAAAAATTTCTGCTACTGGTATTGAAAACCGCTATTTTACTGGGAGTTTCTCTAATACAAAGCTAAATGAAGTACTTGAAACGGTTTGCTTACCAATGAATCTCGAATATGATATTAAAGATGGAAACAAAGTTAATGTCAAACCAAAAGATAAGTAAACATCCAGGTGTTTGGCTAACTGTGTTTTTTATTTTCTCCACATTTTTTTCTTATTCCCAAAATCAGGCGTTTGAATTCAAAAATACACCTTTATCCGAGGCAGTTAAGCAGGTTGCAACTTCAGCCAATATTTCGGTTTCTTTTGACGCATCTGCATTAGGCGAGAAAATCGCAACTGGAAAATTCTCTGGGAAAAGTGCTGAGGATGTACTTTCTCAACTATTAAAAAATTCCGGATATCGATTGCAATTTAAATTTGGAAACTACCTTATCATTCCGGAGGGACAGGAAAAGGCACAAGTTGTTGCCTTTGCGAGTGTTTCAGGTATCTTGGCCGATAAGCAGACTGGCGAACAATTGCCTTACGCAACTATTTTTTTGCCTGAAAAAAATGCTTTTGTTGGCACTTCTGTTAATGGTACCTTTTCGTTTAGAATCCCGGAAAGCGATAATCTTCATCTAAAAGTGCAATATCTTGGATATCGAACTATAGACACCATTGTTCCGGTTGCCGGTAGTTCTGTCCATCTGTTTTTCAGGATGAAACAGAAAAACATGGAGTTGGCACCAATTCAGGTTAAGAAAGAAAGGCTTAAAATGATAGAACAGGGAAGCGAAGCCGGCTATGCAACAGTTAATCCGGTTGGATTCGTTAATTTACCAAATATGGGCGAGAGCGATGCCTTCAGAACTGTACAATTGATGCCTGGAATCGGCTATACGGAAGGCTCATCGGGGCTTTCGATTCGCGGTGGTACTGCCGATCAAAATCTGATTCTTTTCGATGGTTTTACACTGTATAACCTCGATCATTTCTTTGGAACTTTTTCTTCAGTTAACCCGTCTGTAGTTAAAGACATTCAGATATATAAAGGTGGATTTGATTCAAGATACGGAGAGCGAATATCTGGCATAGTTGATATTACAGGCAAATCAGGAAACAAATTCAAACCCAAATTGAACATCGGAGTTAATTTAATTAGTGGAAACATCGAAGCCGAATTACCAATTTCAAAAAAGTTGACCTGGGTAGTGGCTGCGCGACGCTCGTATGCCGATATTTATTCCAGTTTTTTGGTTAAAGACCTCGTTAATAACCGCATGGAGTACGACGCTTCTAATACTCAGTCAGGTACAAGCGTTATGCAGCTTCAGCCGGGTTACTATTTTTACGATTACAACAGCAAACTTACTTACAGCAAAAGCGACAATGAAAAAATGTCGGTTAGTGCTTTTGGCGGAAAGGATTTTCTTTCAAGTTCAGGCGAAGGTAGAAGCAAGCAAACCTATTCTTCAACTACCGACAAGAATAACTGGGACAATTACGGATTTAGCTTTTCATGGCTAAAGCAATGGCGCAAGAGCTTTTTTTCGAATCTGCAGATCGGATACTCTGGCTATTCAAATCTTTACCTGAATGAAACAACTGTTAATTCAAAAGTAAAATCGAAGAAGGTTGTCGTTGGCACATTTGAATCTACTGAAGAAAACCAATTGAGAGACCTTTCAGGCAGTCTGAAAAACCAGTGGATATTAGGCCTAAAAAACTCCATTGACTTCGGATTTCAGGCTAAATACAACGATTTTTCTTATTTAAAAAGTGAAGGTGTAGATTCATATTATTCTGATATTGCAAGTTCGTCTTTTTTAGGGTCAACTTTCGCTCAGATCAATTTACAGCCAGTTAAGAAACTTATATTTAAAATAGGAGGACGTGCGAGTTACTACAATTTGTCATCAAAAACATATATTGAGCCCAGAGCTTCAATAAGTTATCAGATAGGTAACTTGCTAAAAATCAAGGCTGCTTCAGGTAGGTATTACCAATTTTTAAGTAAAATTACACCAACTCAGTCGTATGGGTATAACCGCGATTTCTGGGTGATCGCTGACGGAACAAAACACCCTGTATTGTCGTCAGATCACTTAATCGGAGGGATGACGCTAACTGTCAGCCGATTTTCGTTTGATGCTGAAGCATACTACAAATCGAGCAAAAATCTACAGTTATTCCTTTACATACCTAGTTATCAAAAGAACGCCGACCCCAACAGTTTCGAAAATAAAGGACAAGCAAAAAAAATGTTGCCTAGTCAATTTATAACAGGGACCGGAGAATCGGTCGGGATTGATTTTTTGCTCAAATACGAAAGTCGAATATTCACGAGCTGGGTTGCCTACTCGTTGAGTAAGTCTGTGAGAAGTTACGACAAAATAAATTACGGAGAAGATATTCCTGCGCCATTCAACAAACGGCACGAAATAAAATGGGTTAATTTATTATCGTGGAAACGCTGGAATTTGTCTTCCTTATGGATTTATACCACCGGGCAGCCATATATTGCAAAACAAACTGTTGATAAAACGTTATCAGCTGTTTTTCTGTATGATAGATTGCCTGATTTTAAGCGACTGGATATTTCTGCAAACTATTCAATCCCCATTCGCAAGGTGCAGGTCAAAATTGGTGCTTCGCTTATCAATTGCCTAAATCAAAAGAATTTTAACGACATATATTCGCGCGATTTTAACTTTGAAACAACCACTTTCAGCGAAACTACTTTTGTTCGCTCACTAGGAATTACTCCTAACTTTTATATCAATATTCTGTATTGATAATCCCAGAATTTATAGTGTAATCCGCGACAAGGCCGGATAAAGTTGATTATATTCGCAAACCAAACTAACAAATCAAAACGAATGAAATCGGCATTTATACTAACCTTGATATTGTTTGCCTTATCTTTTAATTCGTATAGTCAAACTCGTGAAGTAATTGATGATGAAGCAAATGTTCCTGAATATCAACTTCCAGATGTTCTTACCCGATTCAATGGCAGAAAGGTAAAAACAGCAAAGGATTGGATAAAAAAGCAACGACCTGAAATTCTACAAAAATTTACTGAAGAGGAATACGGAAAAGTCCCGGGAGCAATTGCGATTAGTGATGTCAAAATCTGGGAAACAACACATGACGTGCTTAACGGAAAGGCTGTTAGACGCCAATTATCACTTTTTTTTAAGAAAGCAGATAAAAGTCTGGAAGTAAATGTGCTAATGTATTTGCCTAAATCTTCAAAGAAAATACCAGTTTTTCTCGGATACAATTTCTCTGGAAATCATACTATTTTAAACGATCCGAATATAAGGCTTACAGAATCGTGGGTAAACGATAATCCTTCTGTCGGCATTATTAATAACCATGTAACTGAACAATCGAGAGGTTGTGATTCTAACAGCTGGCCTGTTGAAGAAATAGTAAAAGCTGGTTATGGTCTTGTAACAGTTTATTACGGAGATATTGATCCAGACAGAAATGATTTATCAGACGGAATTCAGCCGTTTCTATATAAAGAAAATCAAACAAGTCCGAGGTTTGACGAATGGGGATCAATTGCCGCGTGGGCGTGGGGACTGTCGCGCGTAATGGATTATCTGGAAAAGGATGAACTGGTTGACGCTTCAAAAGTAGCTATAATCGGACATTCGCGCCTTGGGAAAGCTGCTCTTTGGGCTGGTGCAAACGACGAACGTTTTGCCATGGTTATTTCAAATGAGTCGGGTTGTGGTGGAGCCGCCCTTTCCAAACGCATATTTGGCGAAACAATTCAGATAATCAATACTTCGTTTCCGCATTGGTTTTGTGGTAATTTTAAGAAATACAACGGGAACGAAGAAGAACTTTCGTTTGATCAACACATGCTTTTAGCACTTATTGCTCCGCGTCCGCTATATGTGGCAAGTGCCGAAGACGATAAATGGGCTGATCCGCGCGGCGAATTTTTATCGGCAAAATATGCGTCGGCAGTGTATAAATTAATGGGAAAAGAAGGTTTACCCGTTGATGAAATGCCGGAGGTAAATAAGCCAGTTATGGGGACTATTGGTTACCACATTCGTTCAGGAAAACATAATCTGACTCTTTTTGACTGGCAGCAGTATATTAAATTTGCCGATAAGTTTTTCAAGTAAATAAACCGATTATTCTATTGTAGCCTTTAATTCTTTCAGGACTAATGCGTTTCTCATAGGTTTTAAATATTCGTAGCTTCCTTTTTTAACATCGCATTTCCCTTTGTAGTGGACAAGTAACGTGCATTGTTCAGCCTGAACCATGTCGTGGTCGCAAATATTTATTAAGGCGTCGATCACGTATTCAAACGTATGGTAGTCGTCATTATGAAGAACCAGGAATTTCTCGGTCAAGCTTTCCATTCCCGTTTCTTCTTTGTTATCGCTTTTTGGAGTTGCTTTCGAGACCATGATATCAATTTTATAATTGTAAAGGTAACCCGAATATGATTGTGCCTTGTATTTTATCTCAGCTATTTATACAAATTTAATCATTTCTTGTTTTACTAATCGCTTCTTTTCAAGGCTTTACATTAGTTTCGTTGCTAAGTTTCTTAGCCTCCTCGATTGTAATGCGTTTGCCGTTACTAAAAGCAGCAATGGTAGCATTTTTAATACCTTCAAGTTTTACCTGCGTTTGTAAAGTGAGCGCTTCCTGATAGCTTTTTAAACTTCCGGTAGTAAAAATATTCATCCCTTTCTCGTCTTTATAACTATCAACTTTTCTCAAAAGTTCCAATTTCTTTATGGCTTTTGCTACCGTGTCGGGCAACTTTGTCTTGTATGAAGCTACCTGTATTTTATAAACCACTACCTGTGGAGTTTCCGCAGCAATTTCATTAATTTTATCGGCTCTGTAATATACAATAGTATCAGGAACCGTTTTTGAAATGCTATTATTTTTCTCTATCAACAGCTCGACCTGAGCCAAACTATCTCTGTAAGCCTTTATTTTATTAATGAAATTACTCTTTTCTTCTGAAGAGGCCGTTAGCCAGTATTCGTTTTCCAATGCACGGGCTTTTTCGCACAGAAGTGGAATATCATCGTTTAATGCCAATGTTTTTTGCTCACCCTCCAAAATTTTTGCTGCAATTTTTTCTTTTTGGTCGTCAGATGCTTCAGTATAAATACTTCTTAAGCTATCCATTTGCGATGTTATGCGGCCAGATAACTTTTCCTTGTTCAACGCATCAAGAAAAGCTTGTTTTGAATCTGCTTTTTTAAAGTTATCAACATTGAAATAAGTAATGTCTGAATTAATCTGAAATTTTATATCTCCACTTTTTTTGTCCTGTTCATCAATCGAAATTGCAGGTGAGGCCTGAAAACCTTTTATATTCTGATTTGTTGCTTTAGCACAAAAAAGGAACGAAAAGATAAATCCGGCCGTGAAAAATATTTGTAGTAATTTCTGCTGAATTAACATATCGATGGCTCATTAATTTCCGCCTTAAAATTACAAAAAATGTGCCTCAATTGTTAAAAAAGCACGGCTTGTTTATTTATCAACAACAGAACAACTGGATTTAATCATATCAATATTTCAAGTATATTTGTCTAACTTAAATTATTTCAGAAATGACAACTTTAAGTAAAGGAGTTAAAGCTCCTGAGTTTAGCGGACTGAATCAGAAAAACGAACTCATATCACTTAGTTCATTTAAAGGGAAAAAAGTGATATTGTACTTCTATCCAAAGGATAACACTCCTGGCTGTACGGCAGAGTCGTGTAATCTGAACGACAACTATCAGCTTTGGTTATCGAAAGGTTATGAAGTTATTGGAGTTAGCCCCGACAGTGTTGCTTCACACAAGAAGTTCGCCGAAAAGTTTAGCTTTAGCTTCAATATTATAGCCGATCCGGAATTGAAGATTCTCCAGGATTATGGCGTCTGGGGCGAAAAAAGCATGTATGGGAAGAAATACATGGGGGTTTTGCGAACGACATTTATTATCGATGAGAATGGGATAATTGTTGACGTTCTGGAGAAAGTGGATACTAAAAACCACACCGATCAAATAATAAAGACTTTAGATATCAAATAAATAACATGGCGAACGAAGAAAAAACCAATCAAAACAAAGAAAAACTAAAAGCACTGCTGCTTACCATGGATAAAATCGAGAAAAGCTATGGCAAAGGCTCGATTATGAAACTTGGCGACCGTGTAGTTGAAGAAGTTCCATCCATTTCATCGGGTTCAATAGGCCTGGATATCGCGATGGGCGTGGGTGGATATCCCAAAGGCAGAATTATTGAAATATTTGGCCCTGAATCATCAGGTAAAACTACGTTGGCAATCCATGCCATTGCTGAAGCGCAGAAAGCTGGAGGCATCGCCGCAATAATAGACGCAGAACACGCGTTCGATCCAACTTATGCAAGCAAGCTAGGTGTTGATATTAATGAATTGCTAATATCTCAGCCAGATAACGGAGAGCAGGCGTTGGAAATTGCCGATAACCTGATTCGTTCGGGAGCAGTTGATATTATCGTTATTGACTCGGTTGCCGCTTTAACTCCAAAAGCTGAAATTGAAGGTGAAATGGGCGATTCAAAAATGGGATTGCAGGCAAGATTGATGTCGCAGGCATTAAGAAAATTGACCGCCAATATCAATAAGACCAAAACTTGCGTCATTTTCATCAACCAGCTGCGTGATAAAATCGGGGTGATGTTTGGTAATCCTGAAACAACAACAGGTGGAAATGCACTTAAGTTTTATGCTTCGGTGCGTCTGGATATTCGTCGTGTTGGTCAGATTAAAGACGGCGAGGAATCGCAAGGCAACCACACCCGCGTAAAAGTGGTAAAAAACAAGGTTGCACCTCCGTTTAAAAAAGCTGAATTCGACATTATGTACGGAGAAGGTATTTCGAAAACAGGTGAAATTATCGACTTAGGTGTTGAATACAATATTATAAAAAAGAGCGGCTCCTGGTTTAGCTATGGCGAAACCAAGCTCGGACAGGGACGCGAAGGGGTAAAAGCGCTGATAAAAGATAATCCGGAATTGTCTCAGGAACTTGAGGCAAAAATTCTGGAAGTAGTAACCACTGCAACGACGACGATGTAGTACAGAATCGGTATGCAGTATATGTCCGGCTGGGGCAGCATTGCTGTTTCAACCGGACATTTTTTTTGTTATTAAACTCAGAAAAAGATTAAGGAATTGTAAAGTATATTCCTGATTGATTTATAAATATTAATTTGGCGGCCTTATTTGCTTTTAAATCAAAAGGCTTCTGTTAAAAATTAAAGTATGAAAGTTTTAAAATTTGGTGGCACTTCAGTTGGAAGTGCAGAGAACATTCAAAGAGTTAAAAACATTCTGCTTGGTCAAACCGACGATATGATCGTTGTTGTTTCGGCTTTGGGTGGAATTACTGACAAGATTTTAAGTGCAGCAAAAATGGCTGCAATCGGAACAGGTTACTTTCAGGCTGAATTAACGGAAATAAACACGCGCCACTTTACGACAATCGAGAAATTATTTTCAGGAGATAAACAGGTAGAAATTAAGGAAAAAGTTGGCCAAATGCTTGAAGAGCTTGGCCGCATCGTACACGGCATTTCGCTTATTGGGGAGTTGACACCCAAAACACTCGACAAAGTATCGGGCTTTGGCGAACGGCTTTCATCACTTATTATTTCTGAATACATTACCGAATCGAAATGGTTCGATTCAAGCAAACTCATTCGTACCAATAGCAATTTCGGCAAGGCAACTGTCGATTTTCAAACTACAAACAAACTTATAAAAGATGCCTTTGCCGGGTTCTCCGGAATTGCCATTGTTCCGGGCTTTATTTCAAGCAACGAATCGGGCGAGTACACGACTCTCGGCAGAGGAGGATCTGATTACACAGGCGCAATTATGGCCGCTGCTGTTGATGCCGAATCGCTTGAAATTTGGACCGATGTAAATGGTTTTATGACAGCCGATCCACGTGTAATCAGCAAAGCTTATACAATCAAAATGCTTAGCTATTCTGAGGCAATGGAGCTTTCGCATTTTGGCGCCAAAGTGATTTATCCGCCAACAATCCTTCCCGTTTATAAAAAGGGCATACCTGTATTGATTAAAAATACAATGGAACCCGAGGCAGAAGGAACCTTAATTACCGATAGCAAATACAACAACAAAGAACTCCCAATAAAAGGGATTTCGTCAATTTCGAACATCACCCTGATTACTATTCAGGGGCTTGGAATGGTTGGAGTCACCGGTATATCTGCCCGCTTATTTGGTGCATTGGCAAAGCAAAATGTCAATGTTATCCTGATTTCACAGGCTTCTTCGGAAAACTCAATCAGCTTTGCGATTGATACGCCCTCGTCGGCAAAAGCTGAAGCAGCTATCCGGCAAGAGTTTGAGCGAGAAATCGAGCACGAACAGATTAGCAAAATAACTATCGAAGACAATTTGGCCATCGTTGCTATTGTGGGCGAAAACATGAAGCATTCTACCGGTATCGCCGGAAAGCTATTTCACACAATTGGCAAGAATGGGGTAAACATTATTGCCATTGCACAGGGCGCCTCGGAGTTGAATATTTCGTGGGTTGTAAAAGTGTCGGATTTGCGCAAGACGCTTAATGTGGTTCACGAATCATTCTTCTTATCGGAAAACGTTGAACTGAATGTTTTTCTGCTCGGCATCGGACTTGTAGGCGGAAACTTGTTGGAACAGATTAAACACCAACAACCCAAGCTGCTCAAGGAAAAGCACCTCAAAATTAAATTAGCCGGCGTTGCAAACTCTAAGAAAATGCTTTTTGACCGCGAAGGTATAGACATTGCTACTTTCAAAGATCGGATGATGAACGAAGGGCAAGTGTCTAGTCTCGAACGGTTTAAAAATGAGATAATTGGATTGAATATGTACAATTCTATTTTTGTTGATTGTACAGCAAATGCCCAAGCGGCTGATTTATACGCCGAACTGCTGAGTGCCAATGTCTCGATTGTCACCGCCAATAAAGTTGCCGCTTCTTCAGAATACGAAAATTACGCAAACCTTAAAAAAATATCCAAAAGGAAAGGCGTCAAATTTTTGTTTGAAACCAATGTTGGCGCGGGATTGCCGATTATCAACACGCTAAACGACCTGATGAACTCGGGTGACACAATTGTGAAAATTGAAGCTGTTTTGTCGGGAACCCTGAATTTCATTTTCAATACAATCAGCGAAAAAGTTCCGTTGAGTCAAACTATCCGAATGGCTAAGGATCAAGGATATGCAGAACCCGACCCGCGCATCGATTTAAGCGGAGTTGATGTAGCGCGCAAGCTGTTGATTCTCGTTCGTGAATCAGGCTATCAATTCAATATGAAAGACATCAAAATCAACACTTTTATTCCTGAAAAATACTTTGCAGGAAGCGTTGATGATTTCTGGAGAAATATTCCGGAAGTGGATGCTGAATTTGAAGCAAATCGCAAGAAATTGGCCGAATCCGGGAAGTTCTGGAGATTTGTTGCCAAATTCGAGAATGGTAAAGCTGAAATCGGACTTCAGGAAATTGAAGCGAATCACCCGTTTGCCGACCTTCAGGGATCGAATAATCTGGTGATGTTTACTACAGAACGTTATAACGATTTTCCGATGATGATTAAAGGATATGGTGCGGGCGCTGCGGTAACTGCAGCGGGAGTATTTGCCGACATTATAAGGGTCTCAAATCTTTAGGAAGTTTATTGTCAATTAAAAAATGAATTTTGAATTTAACCCGAAATCCTGTGTTAATGTGAGTTATTATTGTTCGAACCAAACCAAGTTGTGTCTGTTTTAACAGTGAGACTATTGGAAAAGTAAACAGGTGGATTAAACAGAGATTTAAAGAATTTGAGGAAAAGATTATGAAATACATTATAGTTTTAGGAGACGGAATGGCCGACGAGCCATTGGAAGCATACAACGGAAAAACACCGTTGCAGATGTCTCAAAAACCGGTAATCGACAGTCTGGCAAAAAACGGAAGGACTGGTTTGCTGAAGACAGTTCCTGACGATATGCCTCCTGGCAGCGAAATTGCAAACATGGCGGTTTTAGGTTACGATGTCAGCTCTGTGTTTGAAGGACGAGGAGTTTTAGAGGCTGCAAGTATGGGCGTTCAGCTTGGCGAAAACGACCTGGCATTAAGGTGTAACCTAATTTGTCTCGAAAATGGTAACATAAAAAATCACTCTGCTGGACACATCTCAAACGATGAATCATATGAGTTGATCGATTTTCTGAATAAAAAATTAGGAAACGAAATTATTCGGTTTTACCCCGGTGTATCTTATCGCCACCTTTTGGTGATTAAAAACGGGAAAAAGCAGTTGGATTGCACTCCTCCTCACGATGTTCCCGGTCAGCCGTTCAGAAACTATCTGGTTAAATCGGAAGCTGAAGAAGCAAATTTTACAGCCAAGATACTGAATTACCTGATTCTTCGCTCGCAGGCCTTGCTGCCCGAGCACCCAATCAATCTGAAAAGGAAAGAATCCGGAAAAGACATCGCAAACAGCATTTGGCCATGGTCTCCCGGATATAAACCTAAAATGCCAACGTTGAATGAAATGTTTGGAATTAAAAAGTCAGCTGTAATTTCAGCAGTCGATTTAATTCAGGGAATTGGCGTGTATGCCGGAATGGATGTGATTAAAGTTGAAGGAGCGACCGGCCTTTACAACACAAATTACGAAGGAAAAGCTGAGGCCACAATCAAGGCACTGAAAGATCATGATTTGGTTTATCTGCATATTGAAGCCAGCGACGAAGCCGGTCACGAAGGCGATGTGGAGTTGAAGACCAGGACAATTAATTACCTCGATTCGAGAGTGGTTAAATATTTGGTTGAAGAAACCAGTAAAATGAATGAACCGGTTACAATTGCTGTTTTGCCCGATCATCCAACGCCCTGTGCAACGCGTATTCACACGCGGGATGCTGTTCCGTTTTTGATTTACCGGCCAGGCGAAAGCCCTGATGCTGCTGAGTTTTACGATGAATTTGAAGTAAAGAAAGGATCGTACGGCTTGCTTCAAGGAGATCAGTTTATCAAAGCTTTACTTGAAAAATAAAAACCAATAAATACGAACTAAAATCAGATAGATTCTTCCAGCTTCTTTCCTGATTGTCAAACAACCTGTATGAAGTATTTCAGTACGAATAAAACAGTTGCCCCGGTATCGCTAATGGAAGCCGTAACCAAGGGATTGGCGGCTGATAACGGCTTATTTATGCCTGAACGAATTGACGGTTTTAAACCTGAATTCTTTTCGAAATCAATCGCCAATTTGAGCTTTCAGGAGCTTTCTTTTGAAGTGGCAAAAAAATTCTTTGGCGAGGATGTTCCTGAAGATACGCTAAAAAGTATTGTTTACGACACACTAAGTTTCGAATGTCCGATAGTCAAAGTGAACGATTCCATCTATTCGCTGGAACTTTTTCACGGTCCGACACTGGCTTTTAAAGATGTTGGTGGTCGTTTCATGGCGCGATTGCTGGGCTACTTTCTTCGCGGATACAACAAAGAAGTGAATGTGCTTGTGGCTACTTCCGGCGACACCGGAAGTGCTGTTGCCAACGGGTTTTACGAGGTTCCCGGCATAAAAGTATATGTACTTTACCCGAAAGGATTGGTAAGTGATATTCAGGAAAAGCAATTCACCACTTTGGGTAAAAACATTACTGCGCTTGAAGTTGAAGGAACATTTGACGATTGCCAGCGCCTTGTAAAATCTGCATTTCTGGATAAGGAACTGAATGATGCTTTGGTGTTGACTTCGGCCAATTCAATAAATGTTGCGCGATTCCTTCCCCAGTCGTTTTATTACTTCAACGCCTACGCCCGTTTGGTTCAATTGGGTATTGACAAGGATATCGTGGTTTCCGTTCCGAGCGGAAATTTCGGCAATCTTACCGCCGGGCTTTTTGCCAAATTTATGGGTCTTCCAATCAAGCGGTTTGTGGCGGCCAACAACGAGAACGATATTGTTTACAAATACCTGCAAAGCGGAAAATACGAGCCACGCGAATCGGTTTCGACAATAGCAAATGCGATGGACGTTGGCGCACCGAGCAACTTTGCCCGCATTCTCGAACTTTATAACCACTCGCACAGCAAAATTGCCGAGGTAATGAAAGGTTATCGTTATTCGGACGACGAAATCCGGGAAACGATGAAAGAGGTTTACACAAAGTACAGTTACATGCTTGATCCGCACGGGGCCGTTGGCTACCGGGCCTTAAAAACCGATCTGAAACCGGGAGAAACCGGCGTTTTCCTTGAAACCGCACATCCTGCAAAATTTACAGAAACCGTTGAAAACGTGCTTGGAAAGGGAACTGTTGCGTTGCCCGAAAAGTTGCAGGCATTTATGAAAGGGGAGAAGCAATCGATTCCATTAAGTACTGATTTTGAGAACTTCAAACAGTATTTGCTGAATAAATAGCAACAAAAATATT
>DAOPZV010000055.1:0-13704 GCA_035353575.1 Prolixibacteraceae bacterium
GATCCAAACCTTAAAAATGAATTAACTACTTCGTATGAAGGTGGTTTCGATCTTAATCTGTTTAAAAATAGATTGATGATGAATTTCACCTACTATAAAGCTTCTACAAAGAATCAAATTCTCTCCATTTCCCTTCCTTCATCTACAACTTTCAGTTCCAGAACAATCAATGCCGGAGAGATTCAGAATCAGGGGATCGAATTTATGATTTCCGGAACCCCTGTCAAAACAAGTTCAGGGTTCACCTGGGAGAGTTCTTTCAATTTTTCACGAAACAGAAATAAAGTTATTGAGCTGGTCGATGGAGTTGACTCGTACATATTGGCACAGGATCGCGGTGTGTATGTTGTTGCAGCGCCAGGTAAACCTTTCGGGGAAATATATGGCGTAAAATTCGCCTGGATAAAGGATGACAAGGGAAATCGTATGATTGATTCAGAGACAGGACTTCCATTGCGTTCATCTGGTTTTGAAACAACCGATCTTGGTTCGGCTTTGCCTAATTGGTTAGGTGGTTTCACGAATACCTTTACTTATAAAGGCTTCAAATTGACTGCCCTTATCGATATTAGCCAGGGTGGTAAAGTTTTTTCGCAAAGTATGCGTGAAGAAATCCTATATGGTACAACCAAGAAAACGTTACAAGGCAGAGATGGTACTTATGTTGCCAAAGGTGTACTTGCTACCAAAGATGCTGCCGGGAAATATGTTAGTACTGGTGAACGAAATACCAAACAGGTTACCGCTCAGGCATACTGGCACGTAGTAGCGGCCGATAAAGAAAATTTTGTTTCCGAAGAAATGGTTAACGATTTAAGTTACATCTCCATGAGAGAAATCAGCTTGTCGTACCGGATTCCATCCAGAATTCTCGATAAAACATTTATCCGGAACATTGTTGTAGGTGCTTATGGCCGAAACTTGTTTTACTTCCAACGAAAAACTGATGGATTTTCTCCTGAGGCTTGTTCGTTTAATGTTCAAAATACTTCTTTAGGGCTCGAATCAACTTCATTACCCTTAATGCGAACAATCGGTTTTAATATTTCATTGGGACTATAATAATAAGCTATACCGTTATGAAAAATATATATAAACTATTTCAACCCAAATTTTTTCTGGTATTCCTAATTGCATTCGCCTCATCTTGTACGAATGGATTTGAAGAACTAAATACTCCTCCGACTTCTTCGACTAAAATAGATGCAGGGATTCTTCTTGCTAAGGTGCAACGAGACGGAAATTTCATTCAGGGAGGACAAACGGCCAATTGTACTCTTGGTTCTTGGATACAATATTGGAATTCAAGTACAAACCTTCCGACTTCCCGTTATGTATTTGCACATGGAGACTGGAGCGCTTACTATGGTTTTGTAAGAAACCTGGCCCAGATAAGAACTGATCTGTTAAAAGGGCAGGAAAGCACATCAGAAGGCAGAACAAAACTGGCCATTGCCCGAATTGTAGAAATCGATATGTGGCAGTATATTACTGATATGTTTGGAGATATTCCTTTTTCGGAAAGTGCTTTGGGAGAAGACCACCTGATTACACAACCGAAATATGATACTCAGGAGAGTATTTATAGCCAACTTATTCAGGATCTTAATACAGCGATTAATAATTTAAATGCCTCCGACGTTTCGTATGGGTCGTATGATCTGTATTATGGTGGAAATGTTGAAAAATGGAAAAAGTATGCAAATTCGGTAAAACTTCAACTGGGAATGCGATTGAAATATGCTTCTCCGGAATTGGCAAAAACAACGGTTACTGAAGCTTTAAGCCAGCCATTAATAGCGAGCAATTCAGACAATGCATTGGTCCTGACGAATACCGATTATACCAGTTCCTACAATCCTTTGTTGGGGCAGTTTGTCGGTGGAAGCTCCGATTTAAGATACCTAGCTGAAGCATTTGTTTCCCGCTTAGTCAATACGAATGATCCCCGATTGACTAAAATCGTAGCGCCTACGGCCAATTCGGTCAAAGCCGGAACACTTGAATATAAAGGTAAACCAGTTGCCCAGACCGACGATCAAATGGTGGGAATTATTAACGACAATTATTCGACAGCAGCCACCACAACTTATTTTAATTTGAGCTATAATCAGTCGAAACCTATACCACACTACGTTTATACCTATGCCGAGATCTGTTTTTATAAGGCAGAAGCAGCTCTTGATGGATGGGGCGGATTGACATCCGATCAGGCTGAAGGATTTTATCAGGAAGGCATCAAAGCCGCAATGGCATTAAAACCTTTTGAAATCACAAGCATTCCACAAAGCTATGTCGATGCTGAATTTTCATTTAATGGATTGACTTCGGAACAAAAACTTGAAAAGATAATGACTCAAAAGTGGATTTTGTTCTTCGGACGGTCGTATAGTGCTTATGCTGAATGGAGAAGGACTGGCTATCCGAAATTAGTTCCTGGCCCGAACAAAGGTTCAACCAATGGTCAGATTCCTTGCAGGGTTGGTTATCCTTCTGAAGAATCGATACTGAACGAACCAAATTATCTGGAAGCAGTTAGCCGAATGAGTAATGGCGATTCGTATATTTCAAAAGTATGGTGGGATAAAAAGGCTAAATGATCTTTGAGCTTGCTCAATTATCATAAAACCTATTGAGCCAAATTGTATATGAGAGTCAATTTCAGTAATTTAAAATTGACTCTCATATTAATTTGATGCTGTAGAATTTATAAACTCGCTTTCCTTTCGTGACTACTCCACAGTAACAGATTTAGCCAGGTTTCTGGGCTGGTCAACATCGCAACCACGCATCACGGCAATGTAATACGAGAACAATTGTAGCGGTATTATTGCCAGAAGTGGTGAAACCGCCGGATGAGATTTTGGAATTTCAAACAAGTCGTTAACCATGTTTTTTAGTCCTTCGTCGCCTTCGGTAACAACAGCAATAATATTTCCTTTGCGGGCTTTTACTTCCTGAATGTTGCTGACTATTTTTTCGTAGTAATGGTCTTTTGCAGCAACCACAACAACAGGCAAATTGTCGTCAACCAAAGCAATTGGTCCGTGTTTCATTTCGCCGGCAGCATACCCTTCGGCGTGCATGTACGAGATTTCTTTTAGTTTCAGGGCGCCTTCGAGTGCAACTGGGAAAAGATATCCGCGCCCCAGATAAAGTGCATTGATAGCATCTTTGTATTTGGCTGCAACTTCTTTAATGTGCGGGTGCTTTACCAAAATAGATTTTACCTTTTCAGGAATGTCGGCTACTTCTTTTATTAAGTCGAGGTACATACCGGCGGAAATCTGACCTTTTTCTTTTGCCAGTTTGATGGCTAAAAGTGTTAGAACAGTTACCTGAGCCGTAAATGCCTTGGTTGAAGCGACGCCTATCTCCACACCTGCATGCGTGTAAACTCCGCCGTCGGTTTCGCGGGCGATGCTCGAACCAACAACATTGCAAATGCCCAGAATGGTTGCTCCGCGTTCTTTGGCCATGCGCAAGGCTGCCAGAGTATCTGCAGTTTCGCCGCTTTGACTAATTGCAATTACGACGTCATCAGCATTCAAAATGGGATTTCTGTACCGAAATTCTGAAGCATATTCGACTTCAACGGGAGTGCGTGCATATTCTTCAATAAGGTATTCGCCGACAAGAGCTGCATGCCATGAGGTTCCGCAGCCAATAATGATGATTCTTTTTGCTGAAAGGATTTTAGGGAAAACGTCAATCAGTCCGCCTAAAATAACTTCGGATTTTTCAGGATTGATTCGCCCTCTGAACGTGTCTTCTATGGTTTTAGGCTGCTCAAAAATTTCCTTCAGCATGAAGTGTTCGAATTCTCCTTTTTCCAGATCGCCGATGGTTAAATCAACCTTTGTAATTTTGAACGCGACCGGATTGTTTTCAACGGTTTTTAGCGTGAGGCTATCTTTATTTATTATTGCAACATCATTGTCGTTGAGGTAAATAACGCTGTCGGTGTAATTTACGATTGGCGTTGCGTCGGAAGCGATGAAATACTCGTTTTTCCCGATCCCGATCACCAAAGGGCTACCTTTTCTTGCTGCAATAAGTTGTTCCTTTTCGTTCTTGCATAAAACTACAATTCCATATGCCCCAACAACTTTCGAGAGTGCGAGTCGAACAGCCAACTCGGCAGTAGCTTCTTCTGCATTGCGGTAGTAATATTCAATCAGGTTAACAAGTACTTCGGTATCAGTTTCCGATTGAAATGTATATCCCTTCTTCTTCAGATCGGCTTTTATTTCTGCGTAGTTTTCGATGATGCCGTTGTGTACCAACACAAAATCACCATTCATCGATGTGTGTGGGTGTGCATTCCGGTCGTTTGGCTCGCCGTGGGTAGCCCAACGCGTATGACCAATCCCGATGCTCCCTTTAACATCTTTGTTTTCAACATGTTTTTCGAGGTCTGATACTCTTCCTTTGCACTTAAAAACACTCAGGCTGTTGTTGAATAAAGCCAGTCCGGCTGAATCATATCCACGATATTCGAGCCGTTGAAGTCCTTGAATCAGAATTGGATAAGCACTTTGAGTTCCGATATAACCAACAATTCCACACATAAGCTTAAGTTTTCAGGTGTAAATTTAAAGGAATAGCAATACAAGACCATTCTGGTTGTTCCCAGTCAAACAAAAATTTGCAAAATGTTAACAGTTATTGCTGTAAATGAATGCTATTACAGCAATTTGTCATAAAGATTGTCGTAAGCCTCAATGTAATTATTTTCTGTTTGATGCTCGAGGAACAATTTTCCTGAAGTTTGAATATATTCGGATATTTCGCTGTTTATTTTTGGGCTTCCCTGAATAACAGCATCAGAAAATTGAATTGCCAATTTGCTGAGGTTAACATACGTCGGGTCATCAACCAATTCCGTATCATCAACTTCAATATTGTTCATTTTCAATTTAGTGCGAAAAGTAGCATCGAGCGTGTTTTTAAAATCATCGCCATAAACCGAGTAAACAACTTTTGAATGTTCAAACAACGGGTCGTCGTGGTAAGCTTTTTTAATATACAATGGAACCAAAGACGTAAGCCAGCCGTGACAATGAATCAGATCGGGCGCCCAGCGGAGCTTTATTACTGTTTCGAGTACACCTCTTGCAAAGAATATTATTCTTTCGTCATTGTCAGAAAACTCGTTTCCCTTGGCATCGCGGTAAGTATGTTTTCTCTGGAAATAATCTTCATTATCAATGAAATATACCTGCATTCGAGCCGATTGAATTGAAGCCACTTTAATGATCAGCGGATGGTCAGTGTCGTCAATAATCAAGTTCATCCCCGATAATCGTATTACTTCATGCAGCTGGTTCCGGCGTTCATTCACATTTCCGTATCGTGGCATAAAAGTCCGGATTTCTTTTCCCCTTTCCTGAATACCTTGTGGTAGGTATCGGGCTTTTTTAGACATTTCTGTTTCAGGAAGATAAGGGGTTATTTCTGATGAAATAAATAAGACTTTCTTCTTTTCCATTTATATCTCCTAAGTTAATTGTGCAAAATTAGTAAAATATCCGCAATTTTCAATTCCAGCGAGTTTTAGTGCCTTTAAAAATCGTTAAGATATACGCGTTTGTTCATTTGATGCAGGGTGATGGAAGAAGGCCGGACTGGTTCTGAAATTTAGTTTTTACCCGTTTCAAACGTTAAGCTTTTAATCATTTCACATTGCACTTCTTGTATGTGTGTTGTTTTATTTATTTACTTTGCAGCCTCATTTTTAGGCCAAATGCAGGTAGTAAAACACATTGTTGATGTTCAGACAATTCTGAACATCAAGAAGAAAGAGGGTGTTAAAATCGGATTTGTACCCACTATGGGAGCTTTACACGAAGGACACCTTTCTCTGGTTGAAAAAGCTGGCAAAGAAACTGATTTTGTTGTGGTCAGCGTTTTTGTTAATCCCACTCAATTTAACGACAAAGGAGACCTGGAGCGGTATCCGCGCAATCTCGAAAAAGATGTTGAATTACTTTCAACTACTCCATGTAAAGTTGTTTTTGCGCCCGAGCCCAAAGAAATTTATCCCGAGCCTGATACCCGGCAATTCAATTTTGGCTTGCTTGAAGAAGTGATGGAAGGAAAATTCCGTCCGGGGCATTTTAACGGCGTCGCGCAGGTTGTAAGTCGTTTGTTCGATATTGTAAAGCCGGACAAGGCTTTTTTTGGAGAGAAAGACTTTCAGCAATTGGCCATCATTAAGGAAATGGTTCGACGGACAGGTATGCCTGTTGAAATTATTCCTTGCGCTATTGTAAGAGAAGCCGATGGCCTGGCTATGAGCTCACGCAATATGTTGTTAGATGCAGAGCAAAGAAAAAATGCCGTTCACATTTCAAAAACATTGTTCGAGGCAGTTAACAAATCAAAAGAGTTAACCGTACAAGAAGTGGTTAAATGGGTAGTTGAACGGATCAATGAAAATGAATTCCTGAACACAGAGTACTTCGAGATTGTTGATTCAATGACCTTGCAACCGGTGCAAAACTGGACTGACAAAGGTGAAAAAGTAGGATGTGTTGCTGTACACTGTGGTAAGATCAGGTTAATCGACAACATTAGATTTAAATAGAATTGACAATTAGGAGATTGACTATTTACGATTTTAAAGCTAGTGCGAAAAAAAGTAAATGGTAAATGACTAAATAGTAAATCAGAACAAGATGATAATTGAAGTTTGCAAATCAAAAATTCATAAGGTAACAGTTACAGAAGCCAATTTGCAGTATGTGGGAAGCATTACCATTGATCAGGATTTGATGGATGCTGCAAATTTGATTGAAAACGAAAAAGTTCAGGTGGTTAACATTAACAATGGCGAACGTCTGGAAACATACGTCATTCGGGGTGAACGCGGAACTGGTGTCATCTGCCTCAACGGTCCTGCAGCCCGTAAAGTGGCTGTTGGCGATGTTGTTATTATAATGTCGTATGCTCAAATGGATTTCGAAGAAGCGAAAAGCTTCAAGCCATGGATTGTTTTTCCTGATACTGAGACAAACAGGTTGGTATAGAACCATCTGAAAAGAGAAATATAAAACCTCGCTATTAAATAGTAGCGAGGTTTATTGTTTTATGCAGAAACCTTCTTCAAAACACTTAAAACATTCTCGTCAACTTTACCGAAGAAAGAGATTCCTGAAGCACCATGGGTCAGGGCTGTTTTAATTCCATGTTCCAACTCTTCATTCGATTTAAAATCGGGCAAAAAAATGCCGGCATACAGCGGAAATCTTCCACATAGGAAATGTACGCCTTCTTCAACTGCATCTCCAATCCAGCTCACCTGTTCCTTGTAAAAGCCGTGGTAAATCATAGGGCAAACGCCGTTCAAATTCCAGTTGGTCCAGTCTTGACGAACAATTCGGCGCGCAACTTCAGGAGTTGGAAAAACCGCAGCAGTAATGGCTTTTTTGTGTTCAGATGCTATTTCAGCGATGCTGTTAACAATATTGGTTATGCGGTCGTATCTGAATTTACGCCAGGAGAGGCTTTGGTCGGGATATTCGATTTCAAGCGGATCGACACCATGTTCATCCTTGTATTTTGCACGGCAGGTTTCGCAGTAGCAAAAGTCGTATTCAGGCAATTCACGGGTCTGCTCAATTTTATAATTCTGCCAAAGGTTCACCGGAAGAATTACGTCGCAATACCGCACATAGTCTAAATGAATACCATCCACATAATCTTTGTCCAAAATGGCTTTTACCTGAGTCTTTAGGTATTCCTGAACTTCGTGCTTCGACGGGCACAACCACCGATAATAGTTAACATACGGCGGATTTGTTGCACACGACTTTCCCTCACGGCTCACTGCATACCATTCAGGATGTTTATCGAGAAGTTCTTTTTCACCGCGGTTCATGGTCCACATCCAGCGGTGCGCTTCTAGTCCGGCAGCCTTTGCAGCCCGAAAATGTTTCTCGCTGTCGGCTTCAAAAAATATTCCGCGTATGCCCGCATCGTAAAAATTTTTGTAACGACTTTTTAGAGATTGTTCATCTTCCTTCTCGTCCGGATTCTCCCAAACCCAGTGCTTTATGCTTTTCTGCTTTTTGGGCTTTGAAGCTTCATTCCCATAAGCTGAACGGAAGCCAACAATTCCGATTCCTCCAAGGAGCGATGATTTTATAAAGTCTCGTTTATTCATTTTTTGTCGTTTTTGTGATAAAATGGTGACTCCTGAAAATCAGGAACACACCAAGCAAAAGTAGAGATATTTTGGGTGTTGAGTTGCGGGTTGCTTTAATGAAAGAGTTAAAAATAAAGAGCCAATACACAAGTTTTCGTATTTTTACAAAAACCTTTTTTGAACAGAACAATGGCCAAAGTTAAGACCAGTTTTTTTTGCCAGAATTGCGGGGCACAGTCGCCCAAATGGGTTGGGCGGTGCAATTCGTGTGGCGAATGGAATACTTTTGTTGAAGAAATTGTTGAACGCGAAAGCCCGAAAACGCTTTCGTTTATAGCAGGAACCGGTAACCAGCCTAAATTTCTTCACGAAGTTTCGTCGGAAAATACTGAGAGAATTGATACTTGTAACCAGGAGTTAAACCGGGTTTTAGGTGGTGGATTGGTTCCCGGTTCAATGGTTTTGATTGGCGGAGAGCCCGGCATCGGCAAATCGACTTTGGTGTTGCAGTTGGCACTTGATCTTAAAGGCAGGAAAATACTGTACGTTTCAGGAGAGGAAAGCCTTCAACAAATAAAAATCAGGGCGCAACGTCTGCAAAAGGAGAATCAGAATTGCTATTTTCTTAGCGAAACCTCATTGGAAAATATATTGGTGCAAAGCAAACAGATCGTTCCGGAATTACTGGTTGTCGATTCCATTCAAACTGTTGCCACCGAATCGATTGAGTCGTCGCCCGGTTCGGTAGGTCAGATTCGTGAATGTACCAATGGCATTTTGAAGTATGCCAAAGAAAACAACGTTCCGGTTATCCTGATTGGACATATCACCAAAGAGGGAAGCCTGGCCGGGCCAAAAGTTCTGGAACACATTGTGGACACTGTGCTTCAGTTTGAAGGGGAAAATCAGTACATGTATCGGATTTTGCGCGCCATAAAAAATCGCTTTGGATCTACTTCTGAACTGGGAATTTTTGAGATGGGAAACTCGGGTTTGCGCGAGGTTTCCAATCCGTCAGAATTGCTGATCAACCGGGCACACGAAGGCTTGAGCGGAACAGCCATTTCTGCGTCCATCGAGGGTATTCGGCCACTACTAATTGAAATTCAGGCGCTGGTAAGTACTGCTGCTTATGGAACTCCGCAACGCTCATCAACTGGTTTCGATCTGCGCCGCCTGAATATGCTGCTGGCTGTGCTCGAAAAAAGGTGCGGTTTTAAGCTGGCCACGAAAGATGTTTTCCTGAATATTGCCGGGGGAATCAGGGTTGACGATCCGGCGATCGATTTGGCCGTAATCACGGCTATTCTCTCTTCAAACTTCGATCTCCCAATCAAAAAAAATGTCTGTTTTGCTGGAGAAATAGGTCTTTCAGGAGAAATACGATCAGTAAATCGCCTGGAGCAGCGAATTGCGGAAGCCGAAAAACTAGGTTTCGACAGTATCTTCATACCCAAAGCTGCGAAAGGAATCAACCTTCAGAAGTTCAAAATTGAAGTTCTACAGTTCGATCGTGTGGAAGTCTTTTTCAGGCAGGTATTTCAGAAAAAAAGCTGAGGCCCCTGACCATCAGCTTTTGTTAACAGTTACACGGTTTTGCAATGGCAGTAGCAAAACCTGTGAAGCCAGGGATTTTGGCTCTTACCCCGAAAGCTTCTCGTTGCTGGCAGGTCTTCTGGCTCTCCTGGTTTTTTGCCAACCTTCCCATAAGCATTTGCTGACAGTGGTTATTTTCGGCAAAACCTCCTTTCGGACAAAGGATTACAGCTGCGGGGACAGCTCCTGATTCGAACAGGATTCCCTCTTAGTTCCGCCTTCGCGGAAACCAGTAACACGTTGCAATATTAGGACATTTTAGGCGTTAAATGGGTTGCCTGAAAGTTAATTAATTCGGAACTTTTGTTTGTCGGCAAAAAAGTAAATTATTCGAATTAAATTTGAACCGGAAAATATTCAGATAATATGAAGCATGTCGTTGGAATTCTGCTTGTTATTGTAATGTTTGGCGTTTCGTCGTGTTACAACACTGACATAAAAAAGCCAAATAAACTTATCCCGAAAAAGAAATTCGAGAAAATGATGGTGGATATTTATCTGGCCCAGGGGATGTCGTTTGACCAATCGCCGGATTCTCTGAAAAAGAAGATTACTCAAACCGATTTGTATTATGCCGTTTTGAAAAAATATGGTGTTCCCGATACTGTTTTTGTGCGGTCGCTGATTTATTATTCCAGCTTTCCGAAGGAATATGAAAAAATGCACGAACAAATCATGAATATATTCAAAGAAGCAGAATCTCAATACAAGCCGCAAGGTGCAGTGAACGAAGACGAGAAATGACGCAATGGTGTGTCAGTAAGCCGGTTTTCAAGGCGCGGGTAAAAATTAATGCAAATCTTGAAAGAAGTGACATTTTTCTATGCATTTAATGTTTTTAAATTAACGCCAATATTTGCCTGTGAAAAAGCTTGCAGCTAATTACATTCTTTCAGATTCGGGACTTCTCCTGAAAAATGGCATCCTGATTGCGGAGGACGATGGAAATGTCATCGAAGTGGTTGATACAAAAGGTGATCTGGACGAAATTGCACAGCTAACTTTTCACAACGGCATTCTTATCACCAACAATTTATATAACAGGACCAATTCCGTATATCAAGAAGATAATGAGATGATCCAATTCATTAATCAGAAAATAGGCACACTTCAACAGTTAACAGCCTCGGAAATAATTGATATTGCCAAACAAACTCAGGCCGAATTTCCTGAATTAAAAACATCGGAAATCACTATCGCTGTATATTCATTATTAAATAGTTGTTTCAGCAGGAAAGAGCAGCCTGGCGTGTTTCTCCTGGTGAGTTCCGATTTAATTGGCTTGCATTTCAAACCTCAAAGCTGTCTGAAGCGAATTTTGTAGAAATGCAATCACCGGTGGGTCCTGTTTTCCTTTCGGCTTAATCCTTTTTGTTTTTTACTTTTGCCTTTTTACTTTTTACCTCGAAAACAGATGTCAACATTTTTATTCGATCAAATCATATTTGGGCCTGTACGCAGTCGCAGGTTGGGTGTTTCTCTTGGGGTTAACCTGATGCCAACCGACAGCAAAATTTGCTCGTTCAACTGCATATATTGCGAGTGTGGTTGGAACCCCAAAAAGCGGGAGCAAAAGTCGAAGCTGCCAACGCGTGAAATAGTCAAGCAAAAAATGGAGAAAAAACTTCGGGAGATGGTCGCTGACAATGAGCTCCCCGACGTAATTACCTTTGCCGGAAATGGCGAACCTACGCTCCATCCTGAGTTCGAAGGGATAATCGACGATACCATAGAACTTCGCAATTTGCTGGCGGCCAAAGCACGAATTGCAGTTTTGTCGAATTCGTCGATGTTGCATAAACCTTCGGTAGTGAGGGCTCTGCTGAAAATTGAAGACAACATCCTGAAGCTGGATTCGGCTTTCGAAGAAACGGTGAGATTGATCGATTGCCCGGTTGGTCGTTTTAATTTGAGTAAAGTGGTGGAAAACCTAAAAGCATTCGATGGCAAACTCATTATTCAAACGCTTTTTGTGCGTGGAAACTTTAACGGGCAAATCGTGGACAACACCACCGAAAGAGAAGTTGCAGCATGGCTTAAACTTATTGAAGAAATAAAACCACAACAGGTGATGATTTATACCATCGACCGGGATACTCCAGCCATGGGACTTGAAAAAGTGAAACTTGAAGATTTGAAGCAAATTGCGTCGCGGGTAGAGTCGCTGGGAATAAAAGTCCAGGTTTCAGGATGAGTTAAAAAGAGTTTAGATGTCGTCGCAGTACGCAGTTTTACCCGAAGACTGATAACCCGACAACAATTGCAACCCGAAATTTTATTACATTGGGCACCCAAATTTTAATACCTGTTACATGATAAATTTGCAAATTTTCAGGAAATACCCCCGCATATTTTGGCTTGCCAACTTAATTGAGTTGTTCGAACGCTACGCCTGGTATGGTTTTTATATGGGCTTCGGTCTTTTTTTAGTTGGTTCTAAAGAAACCGGGGCCATGGGATTCTCTCCAGTAGAAAAAGGTACGATCATGGGAACAGGTTCTATGTTGCTGTATTTCTTGCCTATACTCACTGGCGCGATTGCCGATAAAATCGGGTACAAAAAAGTGCTGCTGCTGGCCTTCCTGATTTACGCTTCCGGCTTTTACATGATCCAGCATTTCAACAGCTTCGAAATGGTATTTATTTCATTTATATGGATTTGTGTGGGTGGCGCCTTTTTTAAGCCGATTATTTCGGCTACTATCTCGAAAACAACTACCGGAGAAACTGCTTCTATAGGTTTCGGAATTTTTTATATGATGGTGAACATCGGCGGTTTTATCGGGCCATTTGTTGCCGGAATAGTGTTGGGCAAAGGCTGGAATCTGGTTTTTACACTTTCAATTGTTGCGATAGCTTTGAATTTTCTGATCACTCTTTTCTTCTTCAAAGAGCCTGCAAGGGAAAAGAGTTCAACCTCGTTTTTAGAGTCAATCGCGCTACCTTTCAAGAATATATTTTATACGCTGATTAACTGGCGCTATACCATGTTTCTGATTATTATGGGCTTGTTTTGGAGTGCATTCAATCAACTCTATTATACCTTCCCAATTTTTGTTGAGGACTGGGTAAATACCGCCACCATTTACAATGGCATCCATTCTGTTTTTCCATCGCTTGCCAACTTAATTGGAACTCCCGCTGGAACCATTTCGGCAGTGACAATAAGCAGCATGGACTCGTTTTACATCATTGCTTTTCAGATAGCAGTCTCAGCTTTTGTTATGCGGTTTAAACCATTAAATGCCATGATGGGCGGCATTTTTGTGCTGGCAATCGGGCTGTTTATGATGTTCGGGTTTCAGGGTGGATGGATGATTCTGTTCGGTATGCTTATTTTTAGTCTGGGCGAAATGAGCAGTTCTCCAAAATTCACGGAGTATGTCGGTAACATTGCGCCTTCTGATAAAAAAGCCTTGTATATGGGATCGTCGTTTCTGGCCATTGCCCTGGGACATCAAATCGCTGGCTTTTTGTCGGGTGCCCCTTACGAGAAGGTTGCTGATAAACTTTACCTTCTGAAAGCGGAAGTGCTGAAACGTGGATTGTCGGTTCCCGAGATCGGGGAGAAGTTCACCAAAACAGATTATTTTAACGAAGCTGCGAGGCAAATGAATATGAATCAGGATCAGGTAACCCAGTTGCTTTGGAATAATTACCACCCACAAACAATATGGATTCTTTTTAGCTCCATTGCTTTAAGTGCTGTAGTTCTTTTATTTTTGTACGACAGGTTTATCCTTCTGAAGAAATAAGTAATAACATGGCCGGAAAAAATACCAAAGATTGTTGTTTGAGATTTATTATCATTCTTTTCTGTGTTGCTGGATGTGTTTTTCAGGCAAAAGCGCAGGGCTTTACTGATTTTGCTTCATTTTACAAGAAAGCAGAAGATGTAAAAACGGGTGAGCTCAACTTCAGGTTCGAAAGTTTAGGCTTTTTTCAGAACAATGAATACG
>DAOPZV010000055.1:13804-14878 GCA_035353575.1 Prolixibacteraceae bacterium
CAGTTTTTGTATTCGGGGGAAAAATTAAATGCGCAGACTTGGGTGAACTGGGAACAGTTTATTCAGAAGGGAGACACTTACCAGGAACATTTTACTGCCGGGGTGGCTGGAAAATGGGAGGTGTACATGAATTCAGACTTGTCGGTTAAGTTACCAGTCGATCTGTTATTTTATCATCAGGGGGGAGAAATCAATGCCGCTTTTGACGGAGTGCGGCCTCGGATGCAAACCCATGCCAATATGCTGGCCGGATGGGAACTGGCAATAAAGGCTGGCGAAAAGATAAAAACTGTAAACCTGAACGGGAGTTGGCTGGGTTATAAAGCGGTTACGAAAGACTCGAATACACTGCCTTTTGAAAAAGGACATGCGTACATGTTGGAAGCAAGGGCCGACGCAAAATATTCTCACTTTTCATTGGGTTACTGGAATGCATTTCAGTTTATAGCGCCCAAGGGAAGGATATTGTACCAGTCGGTTTCCGATAGCGATCCAAACTATACAGAGCCCGACCGAACAATGTTTTTTGCAAAATACTTCTGGCAAAAGAATATAAGTAAAGATGCCCGTGTTGCCTTTCAGATTGAGGGATATCGTGATATGTCGTCTGGCGATTTTTCTTACAGTTATGGGTGCTTCTTATTGGTCAATCCTGAATTCCTGATCAAAGCATTTAAGTAGTCAAAGATAAAACCGCCACATTTTATTGGCCCATTCGCCCGCGTAGCCAATTCCGATTCGTTTCGAAGTTTTATATTCTGTGACTGGCTTAGCATTTTCGACCCATAATCGTGGAGATGCTTGAAGGTTTTCACCATAAAATGATTTGTCGAGCTGTAATTCGCGCCCTAAACGCCCGGGACCCGAAAAGCCGTCAATTCCTCTAATTAGTACAGCCGAAGGGTATCCTTCTTCGCCGGTAACCAGGTTCAGGAGCCAGTACATTCCGTAAATCAGATAAACGTAAACTTTGCCGCCTTCCTGAAACATAACCTCAGTTCGAGGTGTACGGCCTTTGGCTGCGTGGCAGGCCAAATCCTCTGCACCACGGTAAGCTTCAACTTCTGTAATCAT
>DAOPZV010000055.1:14978-20438 GCA_035353575.1 Prolixibacteraceae bacterium
GGTTTTTCGTGATCGGAATAGAGGTACAGCGGATAGAAAAAGGCAAAAAACGAAATGGCGTCGTGGTTATTCAAAGTATCTTCATTAATAAACGAAATGAAGACAATCAGTAAAAATGAAATCAATAAGGCACTCCTTTTTTTGTTTTCAATGAAAACTGGGGCTATCAATGCAAAGCAAATGTATGCCATACCAATCAAACCGAAATCAATAGCATAGCTCAGCAGCATATTGTGCGATCTCTGGCGGTACTCTTTATTGGTAAAGAATTTGCTTTTGCTGTATTCTTCCTGATAAGCAGGAAAGTATCCGCCTGTTCCGTGACCAAATAAAGGTTTTTTTGCTACTATTTTTAGTCCCATCTTATAGTACTCAAGCCGCTGTGTAACCGAATGGCCCGACGGATCGCCGCCCTTCAGGTATGAGTCTGCTTCCCATATAATCTGGTAGATTCGCTTATAAAAAGTAAATGAGTTGGCAAACTGGTAATTAGTCATTCCATTCTCTATATTTTTGATGTCGTCAGGCGTGAGTTTTTCGACAGATTCAGAATCTTTTCTGAGTCCTTTGGATGTTAAATATCGTATCAGTACTAGTCGGTTAAAACCCGATGGGTAGATGCTATCGTAATTTAGTTTGCTTCTTCTATTCCATGCTTCACGAATTTCGTCTTCGTTAAGATACAAATAAATATAATGCCCGTTTTCCAGCTCTTTGTTTTGGGTGTCCTGTAAATAAGAGTTTCCTTTTGACGTTTTTTCGTGAAGCAGATTGGGCGACACCTTCTCAACTTGGTAAAATTGATGCACTGTGTGCAGAACATATATCGCTGGAATCGTTGCCAGGACGACAAACACCGAAATTAGGCTTATCCGGAAATACATTTTTTTAATTCGAAGCATATTGCGGAAGACAACAAGCAGCGAGATAATGAAGAAAACTACCCACCCTGTGACTGATTTTAATATAATCAGGAAAACTGCAAGCCAAAGTATTGTAAGGACAAGAAACAGTTTTTCTCCATAATGCTTTTGTTCTTTGTTCATAAGATACCAGCCCAAAGAAAATATGGCGATGTTAATTAAAAGCGAAAACCTGATGTGGGAAATAAATAGCGACATCTCGCGTGGATCGTGGATTGTAATGTCCGACAAACCCAGCAAAACCCAGACACTGCAAAATGAGGCGACAACGACCGCCAATGCAAAAACATAAAGGATCTGCTTAACCTGAAAGTAGTTTAGTCTGGGTGATGTCCCAATAACGAGAGGTAAAACAAGTAAGGGCAATTGAATGGTGACGTCGAGGACTCCCCATTCCATGCTATTGGTCCAAAGTAGACCTATAACGTAAATGAGGTAGATAGAAATAATCAGAATTAGTCCTTTTCGCTGTTTCAGTAGTCTGAATTTTTCCAGGAAATGCCTGTCAACCAGCCACCAAAACATGAGCACTCCGGGTATAATACTCGACAAAGCCTTAGATAGGGGCAAGCTAATAACCATTAGAATTAAAAGCACATAGTACCCCTTGAAATAGGTTGTGGTATGTTCCTGAAAAATACGATTCATTCAACTCCGATTGTAGGGCAAAACTACAAATCTAATTGAAGTTAAACGCAGGCGCAGAAAGGATATTACCTGTTGTTAAAAAGTTCTTTGTTTTTGTCGATTCTCGCTCCTGTTATTAAACAAATACAAAAAGCAAAGTGAGAATGCAAAATACAGAAAGCATAATAATAGACATGAGAGCTTTTCTCAATTGCTTTTCGATAATAAACTGGATCCCTTTTGAAGCGAGAATCAAAGGAAGTGTAAAAATTGAGATTAGGATAAAATCCCGTGAAAGCCAGAATACGCCAAGCGCCATAAGTATTAATCCCAGGAACAACAAAATGGTCATCGAAATTATTAGAACCGTATTTACTTGTGCAATTTTTGTTTTCATGGCGTAAAAATTTGCTTGTATAAAAGTAAAGTTAGTTCATTCAAATTAAAAAGTTGATATGTTAAGCCCCTTGAATTCACGAAATGACCGTTTTTTAGCATGAACTGTATCAATTTTCTCATGAACGCATTCTTTTTTGCTTTGAAAATCTTTGTGTTAATTTTTGAAATCAAAGAAACAAGTGTTTGCAAATTCAAAAAAAGAAAATACTTTTGCAGTCCCGAATATTGTCCGTACTTGTAGTTCTTGTAAACAATTGAAAATGTTGAAGCTGTAAAACTTATCAACAGTTCCGAGTTAATAAGTGAAGCGTTTCTAAACAATTGAATTTTAATTAATTGCGAGTTTGGTGTTTAATTTATTAAAAATAAACAAGTGGATGCACTAAGTTACAAAACCGTTTCGGCCAATAAGGCTACGGTAACAAAAGAGTGGGTTCTGGTTGATGCTACAGATATGGTACTTGGTCGTATGGCCAGTAAAGTTGCCAAAATTTTGAGAGGCAAATACAAACCAAGCTATACTCCTCATGTTGATTGCGGTGATAACGTGATTATCATCAACGCAGAAAAAGTTCGTCTGACAGGTAATAAACTGAACGACAAAATCTATTTGAGCTACTCTGGTTATCCAGGAGGTCAGCGTGTTCAGACTCCTTCAGAGTTGTTGGCTAAATATCCAGAAAGACTGGTTGAAAAGGCAGTTAGAGGTATGTTGCCAAAAAACCGTCTGGGAAGCAAAATTTACGGAAACCTGAAAGTGTATGTTGGATCAGAACACAAACAGGAAGCCCAGAATCCGAAATTAATTGATTTAAATACAATTAAATAGTAACTAATGGAAGTAGTAAACGCATTAGGTCGCAGGAAAACAGCCGTTGCCCGTGTATATGTTAGCGAAGGCAAAGGAAATATCACAATTAACGATAAAGAGTTAAAAGAATATTTTACCACAGGCACCCTGCAGTATGTTGTTATGCAACCGTTGAATCTTTTAGGTGTTGCCGGTCAATACGACATCAAAGTAAACCTTGACGGTGGTGGTATCACTGGTCAGGCTGAAGCTTTGCGTCTCGGTATTTCTCGCGCTTTGATCGAAATTAATCCTGAATCAAGACCAGCATTGAAACATGCCGGATTCCTGACTCGCGATCCTCGTGAAGTTGAGCGTAAAAAACCAGGACAACCAGGTGCACGCAAACGGTTCCAGTTCTCTAAACGTTAAGATTTTAATACAAAAAATATTCTTATTTGGATCTAAATTGCAGAGACTCTTTACTGTCGCAAGTAGAGGCTACCCGGCAATTGCTTTTCAAAAGATTATTTTTAAATAGAAAAAAGTAAAAAGATGCCAAGAACAAATTTTCAGGAATTATTGGAAGCAGGTGTTCACTTTGGACACTTGAGAAGGAAGTGGAATCCAAACATGGCTCCATACATTTTCATGGAGAAAAACGGAATCCACCTGATCGACCTTCAAAAAACTATCGTAAAAGTTGACGAAGCAGCCAACGCTATCAAACAGATCGCAAAATCAGGCCGCAAAGTTTTATTCGTTGCAACTAAAAAGCAGGCAAAAGATATTGTTGCTGATTTAGTAGGCGGAGTAAATATGCCATACGTTACTGAACGCTGGCCAGGCGGTATGCTTACCAACTTCCCGACTATCCGGAAAGCTGTTAAGAAGATGATCTCGATCGATAAGATGACTAAGGACAGCGCATGGGATGCACTTTCGAAACGTGAAAAACTTCAGATCAGCCGTCAGCGCGCTAAACTCGAGAAAATGTTAGGTAGTATTGCCGACTTGACTCGTTTGCCTGCAGCTCTTTTCGTAGTTGACGTGTTGAAAGAAAAAATCGCAGTTCGCGAAGCTCAACGTCTTGGAATTCCGGTATTCGCAATGGTTGATACCAACTCTGATCCGGAAGGAATTGACTTTGTGATTCCGGCAAACGACGATGCTTCTCAGTCAATCAGCCTCATCGTAAAAGCAATGACCGATGCAATTCGCGAAGGACTATCGGAACGTAAAGTTGAACGCGAAAAAGAAGACGATGACGATAAACAACCAAAAGTAAAAGGTAAAAAAGCGAAAGTTGCTGACGAAGAAGATTTCGACGAAGAAGATGAAGATCTTGATGATGAAGATGTAGATTCTGACGAAGAAATTGATGAATAATCGTTCAACAACCTGTTAAAATATTTATAATATGGAAATTAGTGCTGCAGATGTAATGAAGTTGCGTAAAGCAACTGGCGCAGGAATGATGGATTGTAAATCAGCTCTTGCCGAATCTGAAGGCGATTTTAATCGTGCTGTTGATATTATCCGCGAAAGAGGTAAGCTAGTTGCCAGCAAACGTGCTGACCGCGAAGCTTCTGAAGGTGTTGTTCTGGCAAAAGTTAATGCCGGCGGTACTTCAGGTGCAATTGTAGTCCTGAACTGCGAAACTGACTTCGTAGCTAAAAACGATAATTTCGTGGCTTTTGCTGAACGTATCCTCGATGCCGCTATTGCAAACAATGCTGCTGATCTGGATGCTGTTAAAGCATTGGAACTCGACGGACGTACAATTGAAAATCACGTGATTGAACAAACCGGTGTTATCGGCGAAAAATTAGATTTGCCATATTACCGTAAAATTGATGCTGCAAGTGTTGTAGCTTACATTCACCCCGGAAACAAATTATCGACTTTGGTTGGTTTCAACCAGGCAAATGTTGATGAGCATGTTGCTAAGGACGTAGCCATGCAGGTAGCTGCTATGAATCCTGTAGCTGTTGATCGTGGTGATGTTCCTGCTGAAGTTGTAGCTAAGGAATTGGAAATTGCCAAAGAAAAATTCCGTCAGGAAGGTAAACCAGAAGCAATGCTTGATAAAATTGCTATGGGTGCTTTGGAAAAATTCTATAAAGAGAGCACACTGTTAAACCAGGCTTTCATTAAAGAAAACAAACAAACTGTTGCGGATTATCTGAAAAGTCAGGACAAAGGTTTGACTGTTACAGGTTTCTTCCGTTTCAATCTTGCTGATTAATTAAATACCAATCGGATAATAAAATCCCCGTCAGGCTTAAAACCGGCGGGGATTTTTGTTTTTCAGAAGTTTATTCTCCCTAAATTTGACTAAAATCTACACTAGAAACCAAAACGATGGAACCAATTGTACTTACCGATCCAAACATTCAGCCAACCGACGAACTTATTTTCGGAATTATTGGAGAAAACAGTGTTTACTGGGAAAAGCTGGTAGATTACCTATACGATAAGCACCTTAATATTACCGAAGAGTGGCGGTATTACAACGATGGGAAAAGCTGGTTGTACAAAGCCGTTCGGAAGAAACAAACCCTTTATTGGATTGGCGTAATAAAAGATACTTTCCGGGTTACGTTTTGGATTGGCGACAAAGCTGAACCGGTCATCATTGAAAGCACGCTTCCAGAGACACTTAAAGAAGACTTCAAAAATGCCAAACATTACGGACAGCTTCGGGCAATTTCAATCGAA
>DAOPZV010000056.1:0-16874 GCA_035353575.1 Prolixibacteraceae bacterium
AGTTTCAGGCGGAAAAACCGTTTATTGCAAAGCCCCGGCCAAACGTGGCGGACCGTTGTTTATCCGCGACGGAGCCATTATTCCGTACCAGAAACCAATGCAATACATTGGCGAATTGCCGACAGACACGCTGATCGTCCGCGTTTATCCTGAAAAGAAAAGCGCCTATACGCTTTGGGAAGACGATGGAATAAGCTACGATTACGAGAAAGGCATGTTTGCCAAAACCCGATTCGAATGTGCCGATTCGGAAAAGGAAACCGAATTCACCGTATTTTCCACCGAGGGAACTTACAACGGCATGTATCAATCACGCACTTACGAGCTGGAAATCAACATTCCGAAGAAACCAACTCAGGTTTTGATAAATGGCACACCAAACTCAAACTGGAAATACGACTCGGGAAAAGTGATGTTTACCGTTAGTCAGAATAATGTCAGGGAAAAACAAACCATCAAAATCATAAAATAAGATGAAGGAAACCATAAAATCATTGATGGCCGGGCTGACGATCTGCCTGTTATCGGTGAATGCCATTCAATCTTTTGCCCAAACTTCTGTTCCGAAGACTGGTGTAACATTTAAAACCAGCGACCAGAAACTTCAACGCCTGTACGACGAAGCCGAGAAGAAAGCCCAATGGAATATTGCTGATTTCGGGCGTTACAAGGTGTTGGTCGAAGGGGCCGAATACAAAAATGTGTGGCTCGAAACCCAGCCTATGGGCGGATACATGTACGGGAAACGTAACCTCGAAGTAGCCCGGAACAACATTCAAATCTTCATGGATTACCAGCGCGAAGATGGCCGTTTGCCGGGGATGCTTCATTACAACAATAAACCGTCGGCTTATTACGGTAATTTGCCGGGTACAGATCAATCGAAAGACCAGCGATTGATTGCTTATTACGGCTGGTTTCAGGGCTATTGCTTCCCGATGCCTGCATTCGAATTGTACTTCTGGCTGAACAAAGACCGCCAATACCTCGAACGGCTTTACACCACGCTCGAAAAGTTTGACCGATACCTCTGGAAAACCCGTGATTCGGACAACGATGGCTGCCTCGAAACCTGGTGCATCTGCGATACCGGCGAAGATGCCTGTACGCGATTCAATGGTGCAAACTGGGCCTGGCCTTACGATTATGCGCCATCGGGCGATGCCATCCGGAAACTTTCGGAACAAGATCGGAAAGCAATCGGGATTACCGGGAAAAATATCGACAAGGTGGATCAGTTTCCAACGCCGATGGAATCGATGGACATCATGTCGTATTCGTACTCCGGAAGAGATGTGCTTGCCCTGATTTCGAAAGAGCTCGGCAACGGAAAAGAAACTTACTGGCGCGGAAAAGCCAACGAAGTTCGCACAAAACTAAAGAGTTACCTGTGGGATGTCCGGCGCCATGCCTGTTACGACCGCGATAAGGATAACCAGGTGATGGATATTCTGACCCACAACAACCTGCGCTGCATGTATTTCGGTAGTTTCGACCAGCAAATGGCCGATGAGTTTGTGAGGTACCATTTGCTGAACCCGAAGGAATTTTGGACCGCCATGCCACTGCCTTCAATAGCGGCAAACGATCCGTATTTCAGAAATATTTCAGGAAATAACTGGAGCGGTCAGCCCGAGAGCCTCACCATTCAGCGTTCAATCCAGGCGTTGGAAAACTACGGCCATTATGCCGAACTGACTATGATTGGGCAAAAATTCCTTAAATCGGTGGGCGATTCACTGAAGTTCACGCAGCAATTCGATCCGTTTACCGGAGCCATCACCAAAAACCTCGATGGTTATGGGCCGAGCATTCTGGCATCGCTCGAATTCATCTCGCGCATGTATGGCGTACACCTCACTCAGGATCGGGTTTACTGGTCGTGCCTGAATACGCCAAACGATTACGAATACGAACAAACCTGGGGTGATAAAGTCTTCAGGCTAAAAACAAACGGCACCCAGGTAGTTTGTTCGGTCAATGGCAAGGAAGCGTTCTCGTTTACCAAAGGCATTCGGGTGGTTTCCGATTTGTCGGGGAAAATGCTGGAAGTCGTTGGAATAGAAACAGAAAGCCAAGAATCGTCTGTCTGGTTTGCCGGCAAAACCGTTGCGCTAAACGTGGTTCCAAATACTGAATATAGTTATCAGAACAAATTCAGAAAAACCAAAGAAATAGGTTTTTATAGTCCTGAAAAGTAAATTCGTATTCTAATTCTAACTCAAACCAAAGGATATGAAAAATCTATCACGACGTACCCTGATAAAATTGTCGGGCACGGCAGCATTGGGATTGGCAGCCTCGTCGCTGGCCGCCGCCGAAAATGAAAAATCAAACGAAAGGCTGAAGATTGTGGTTGTGGGAGCACACCCCGATGATCCTGAAACGGGTTGTGGCGGAACCATGACTTTGCTTTCGGCTGAAGGCCATGAAGTCGTGTCAGCCTACCTGACGCGCGGAGAAGCCGGTATTGAGGGCAAATCGTATGAGGAAGCGGCTAAAATCCGTACATCCGAAGCGATGAATGCCTGCAAAATCATGAATGCCAGACCAGTTTTTCTTAAGCAGATTGACGGAAATTGTGAAATTACTGCAAGCCGTTATACCGAAATGTTTGATTTTTTGAAAGCCGAAAAGCCGGATGTTGTCATTACCCATTGGCCGGTTGATACGCATCGCGACCATCGCATTTGTTCAATTTTGGTTTTCGACGCCTGGCTGAGAATGGAAAAAAGCTTTGCACTTTATTATTTCGAAGTTGAATCGGGTGGACAAACGCAGAATTTTCCTCCTACAAATTTTGTCGATATCACTTCGGTCATCGACAGGAAACATGAGGCTTGCAATTGCCACGTCAGTCAAAACATGGGGGAAGTTTACAGCAGTTTTCATGCCCAAATGGAACGGTTCAGGGGAATGCAGGCCAATTGTAAATATGCCGAAGCATTTATAAAACACAACCAATCGGCACTCAGGATAATCTAAAGGTTTTCAATTTTTCAAAAAATGACATATATAAAAAAAATCGTTTTCGTACTGGCTCTTTTCGCCGGAATGAGTTTTGCTGCTTTGGCGCAATTAAATTCTCATCCCGAATCATACCAAATAGATCAGAAAGACATCAACCGGGCGCATCAGATTATTACAAGTCCGCTGAAAAAAGCGGTAATCATGCCAAATCCGAGCCCCGCAGCGCAATGGTACCCTGATGCAAGCCTTGGACTATTCATGCATTGGGGCATTCACAGCGTGGTAGGCGCACAACCCTCGTGGGACATGATTTCGAATTACCGCTATGGAGGGAAAGTGGCTCCTCCGGATAAATATTATGCGCTGGCCGATCAGTTTAATCCACAGAATTACGACCCCGACAAATGGCTGAAAGCCGCCAAAGAAGCTGGGTTTACCTATGCGGTGCTCACAACCAAACACCACGACGGGTATGCGCTGTGGCCATCGAAATACGGCATTGGCACCAAACAATACATGAATGGCCGCGATTTGCTGAAACCCTACGTGGATGCCTGCCGGGCCAACGGCCTGAAAGTGGGCTTTTACTTTTCGCCGCGCGACTGGCATTACCCGGGACTGATGCACCCCAACGAGTTTGACGCCAATACCAGCAAAAATATTCCGCCAATTACCGATCAGGCAGCGAATTATCGCAACTACGAGCAATTTCTCGGATTTGTGCTGGCTCAAATGGAAGAACTGCTTACCCGCTACGGAAAAATTGATATTCTCTGGCTCGACGGAATGAATTTCCGCGGCGTTGACGATATGCACACCGAACAAATTTATGCCTGGATTCGCTCGCTTCAGCCCGAAATGGTCATCAACGACCGCTGGTCGAACATTGTAAATCCTGATGATCCGGCCGGAAGTGGTGTGCGCATTGGCGATTTCACCACACCTTTCGAATGCTCCAGGCCAACATACGTTCCGTCGAAATGGTGGGAACACTGCGACATCTGGACTTGCGGCGGCGGTGGCTGGGGCTACGACAAAACCGGAACTTTCCGCCCCTACTCGTGGTTTTTCGAACATCTGGTGGCCAGTAGATCACTTGGCGGTAACTTTTTGCCAAACGTTGGTCCGGCCGGAAATGGTGAAATGCATCCGAATTACTATCTGCAAATGGAAGGCATTGCCGCATGGATGAAACACAGCCGCGAATCGGTTATCGGAGCAGGCCCTTCGCCCGGTGTTGAACGCAGCAATGTGATGATTACGACTCGGGATAGGAACTGGTACTTGCATTTGCTGCCCGATTTCAAGCAACAGGTTTCGCTGAAAACCGACAAAGAACCCAAATCGGTCATTTTACTTCGGACTAAAACAAATCTTTCATATAGTTATCGGGATGGATTCGTCAAATTCACCGTGCCAGCTGATCTTCGCACCGAAATGGACGACGTGGTGAAAGTGGAATTCTAATCCTGTCTTTCTGTAATCTGTTTATAACGAAGAAATTTCATTCAGAAAAATTACTTTTCGTCAAACAAAGAAACTCATGATAAACGCATTAAAATCTATATCCGGTATCCGGCGTATTAACCATTTTAAAAGACTTGACCAATGAAACTAACGATCAATTTACTACTTGTCGTTTTCCTTCTGCGACTCCCATCCGTTCTATTCGCTCAAGAAATTGCAATAACTCACGGTCCATATATTCAGGCAGTGGGAGAGAATGAAGCAACTATCGTGTGGACCACCAACACAAATGCTGTATCGTGGGTTGAATTAGCGCCAGGCGGAGATAACAGCTTTTATGCCGAGGAGCATCCGCAATATTACCAGACTGCGAATGGCAACCGGGTTGTTGGAACCTTGCACAAAATACGCATCCCGAATTTGACTAAAGCTACGGAATATCGTTACCGCATATTTTCGAAGGAAGTGCTGAAATACGGAGGGCACCGCGTTCTGTATGGAAACATTGCATCTACTGACGTATATTCTAAAAAGCCACTTCGTTTTAAAACACTTGATAATTCGAAAGAAAAAATATCGTTTTCAGTTGTAAATGATATTCACGGCCAAAATGATAGTTTAAAGGCTTTGCTGAAAAATGTAAAATATGGCGAAACTGATTTGGTTTTTTTTAATGGCGACATGGTTTCGACAATGAATGACGAAACCCAATTTTTTGGCGGCTTTATGGATACTGCAACCAACATGTTTGCCGGTGAAGTCCCTGCGTTTTTTGCCCGTGGAAATCATGAAACACGCGGAGCTTTCAGTGTAAATTTTCCCGAATATTTTCCTACAAACAGCGGGAAGCTCTATTATGCTTTCAGGCAAGGCCCCGTTTATTTTATTGTCCTTGATTGTGGCGAAGATAAACCCGATTCGGATATAGAATATTCTGGGTTGGCCCAGTTTGACGCTTACCGCACCGAGCAAAAAATTTGGCTTGAAAAAGTAGTACAGACTGACGAATTCAAATCAGCAAAGTTCCGTGTTGTGGTTGTTCACATTCCACCGGTGGGCTCCGACTGGCATGGCCCGCTGGACATCAACCGTAAAATTTTACCGGTACTGAATCAGGCAGGAATAAGCCTCATGCTTTGTGGCCACACGCATCGTTATCAACTAATTGAACCCAATAATGAGGTGAAATTTCCGATTTTGATAAATTCAATCAATACAGTGCTCGAAATTAATGCCGACCAGCAAAAGATAACAGTAGAACGGAAAAATACCAAAGGGAAAGAAGTAAGCAGGTACCTCATTGCGAAATAGATTTTTCTTAATGGTAATGGTTACCAGGCTGTGCCAAACGGAATTATCGGGTTACTGGTTCCAGACGTTCATATTATGCTCCAGGCGAAAAGAGAGCCCTGAATGGGATCAACAGATTCATATTGAATCCTTTTCAGGGTTCCTGTTCTCTGGGTGCATTAGATTTCAGCTTATAAACATTTCATAAAACAAAAAAGCGATTATTCCATATTCTGTCAATTGCTTTTTCAGGTAATGGCGGGCTTTGGTCATGTGGTCTTCAACCGTTTTTACTGAAATGTGAAGTTCTTCAGCAATAGCTTTGTTGCTCATGCCTTTTTCCTTGCTCATTTTAAATATGAGCCTTCGCTGCTCCGGAAGCTGGGTAACCAATTCGCTTAATCGTTCGGAGAGTACCTGGTAGTCGAGAGAATCTTCAGTATCCGAATGGTATAATATTGCAACATTCTTTAGATGCTCAAAATATTGTTTCTCAGATATCTTTTTCCGGAAGATCGTTATAATCGAATTTTTTGTAACCGTAAAAAGATAAGCTTCAAGGTTGGTATCGTTCCGAAGATTGTTGCGTTTGTTCCAAACATTAATAAAAACCTCCTGAACAACGTCTAAAGCATCCATTTCGGTTTTTAAATAAGCATAGGCAAAAGAGTACAACCTTTTACTGTATCTTTCATACAGCAAATTAATTGCATTTTTATCGTTGGCTTTGAATTGTTGTAGAAGTTCGTCAAGTCCACTTGTGCCCATTTCACCGTCGGGTTGGTTGAAACAAATGTATAAAATGTTTCCAGACATGGGCTTGTAAAAAATTTCAAAATAATTACAATTTAAAGCAGGGGTTAAATTTAACTTGTACGTTGAACCGTTTAGATGCACAAATAATGAAAGACTCTTTAGACAAATATTTGAAGAACGAATGCACTGAAGAAGATTTGGCTTCGGTGGTTGACATGTTTGTATCTCCTGAAAAAAAGGAAGAACTGCAACAAGAAATGTTGGAACACTGGAAACGAGAAGATGGAGAAGCAGCAGACATCGATTTGAACCCAACTTTATACAAAATACATTACGAGCTAAATACCGCAGAGCGCCAAAGCAGAAAAGGAAAGGTAATTCGCTTTCTGACTCGTGTGGCGGCAGTATTGTTCATTCCAATGGCAATTGCACTGGGATACCAATATTACCACAAAGTCAGCGCCGGAAAGCTAACCCAAACGGTTACTACACCGCTTGCTGCGCGAACTAGTTTTGAGCTGCCCGACGGATCAAAGGTGTGGCTGAATGCCGGATCGTCACTTTCGTTTTCGTCAGATTTTGGTCAAAAGTCGCGTTCTATTTTGCTGAATGGGCAGGCTTACTTCGACGTAAAAAAAGACAAAATTCCTTTCGAAGTTGAAACGAAGCAATTTACAGTTAAGGTATTGGGAACGGCTTTCGACGTTTTGGCATACCCCGGCGAGGAAGCAGCTGTTACGCTTGAACGAGGAAAGGTCGCTATTTCGACCAAAACAGGGGTAGGCGAGGAGCTTCGTCCCGGGCAGAGGGCTGTAATCGATCAAACATCCAGCCAGATTACAAAAAACGATGTTAACTCCCAGAATTTTGTTTCGTGGAAGGATAATCGCCTGATTTTTGTCGATGAACCTTTATTTAAGGTTGCTGGTTGCCTCGAACGCTGGTATAATCTGAAAATCGACATCAACGATGAGTCAATAAAGAACATGAAGATAAACGGAACTATTGAATATGAGTCGATTAATGAGGTTATTGATTTGCTCAGTATTGCCGGGCGAATTAATTACACTTTTGATAAAGACAGTCGGCACTTAGTTTTAAAAGCTAAATAATCAACAAAATCTAAGCCTATGAAGTAAAACCCCTGCGATAGAAATAAACCAATAAAAAAGAAAGTGGGAAAGCGGCCAACTCTCCCACCATCGAAAAAATAATTTCTGTTCAAAATTATTAATCTTAATCATTTCAAATCTATGAAAAAATACGAATTGAGAAAAGGTCCATTATGGGCATTTCTTTTAAAATTATTTATTGCTATGAAGTTGGTTATCTTTTTGTTATGCATTTCTGTTTTTTCTGCACTCGCTACAGAATCATACTCACAGACCACAAAACTTAGCTTGTCTATGAATAATGTGACCATTAGCGATGTACTGAAAACCATAGAAGATAAAAGTGAGTTTCGTTTTTTCTATACAGAGAAAGTCTCTACAGATAGAAAAGTATCGGTTGATTTTGAGAAGTCAACTATCAGCCAGGTACTCGACGAAGTTTTTAAAAATACGGGGATATCTTATCGGGTTGTTGGCCGACAAATCGTATTATATTCCGACAGCAGTAGTAGAGAGATGTTCGAGTTTGGTCAAACCAGGGAGGTTCGTGGAACTGTTACGAACGAAGCTGGAGACCCAATTCCCGGAGCAACTGTTGCAATCAAAGGAACCACTAACGGAACGATTACCGGGGCCGATGGTTCGTACCTTTTGACAAAAGTTCCCGACACAGCCATTCTGGTCTTCACTTTTGTGGGGATGAAATCGCAGGAAGTGGCCATCGCTGGTAAATCTCAAATTAACGTTAAGCTTGCTGAAGAAACCATTGGTATTGAAGAAGTTGTTGCAGTGGGCTACGGTACTCAGAAGAAAAGAGACATGATTGGTTCTATTGCTTCAATTAATTCGGACGAAGTTAAGAAAATAGCTCCTGTTTCGGTCGAATCAACCATTCAGGGTTTGGCTGCTGGGGTACAGGTAAACTCAGGCTCGGGTATTCCGGGAGCTCCTCAGCAAATCAAAATCCGCGGTGTAGGATCTATCTCTTCAGGAACTGATCCCTTGTGGATTGTTGACGGTATTCCAATCGTAAGCGGCCCGATCGATGCCAGTTACAACGGCGAAGTAAACCAGAGTGTTTTGGCCATGATTAACCCAAACGACATTGAATCGATTCAGATTTTGAAAGATGCTGCGGCAACCTCAATTTACGGTTCACGTGGGTCGAATGGTGTTATTCTCGTTACAACCAAATCAGGAAAAAAAGGACAAACTAAAGTTGATTTTGATGTAAAATCAGGTATTAGCAATTGGGAAAAAACAAACATTGGCTATGCCGGCGGCAAAGATTATATTTCGATTATGGATTTGGCTTTGGGCAACATTGGCGCTGGCCAGTATAGTGTTGAGAATGCCATTAAACAACTCGATGGCGCTACCGAAGCCATGACCCGCGACGAAGCCTTGAATACAAATACAAACTGGGTTGATGCCATTTCGCGTACAGGCTCGTTCTACGAAACAAACCTGTCGGTTAGTCAGGGTTCGGAAAAAGGAAACTCATATTTGTCACTGAAGTACCGAAAGGACAACAGTAACCTGAAATTCAATAGTTTGGAAACATATTCGGCAAACATTAATCTGAATTATAACTTATTCAAGAATTTTGACCTGGGTTATCGCCTGATGGCTTCGTTTACTGATAACGACCGCGTAAAATCGGGAGACGGAAAACAAGGTGCCGGAGGTTGGGGACAAGTAAACTCAAACTCGCTGCCATGGATGAAAATCTACGATACTGATGGATTTAATGGCTATTGGAATTCACGCGCTTCGGTTAACGCTTTGGCCAGCGTTGATCCGATCAACTCTCAATCGAATTTGAAAACCATCAATGTTCTTTCTGGTTTAAATGCAACCTGGAAATTGCCGGTTAAGGGGTTATCGCTGAAAGGTGAATTTGGGTTGAATTATGTGGCTAACCGCGGCCGTTCGTGGAGAAGCGGTGCATTATTGGTAAACGGAGCTGTTGCTCAGGAAACAAAATACGAAACCAGCACTGCCAACTACAATGCCTATTTTAATTACGACTTACCGCTGCCAAAAATTCATACCCTGAATATTGTTGCTGGTATCGAAAATACCCGTTCTATTTCGCAATATATGAATCTGAAAGGAGAAAGCCTTGTAGGTAAATTTCCTGAAGTTGGTACTCCAAACGTGTTAAGTGGTAGCAGTACTTTAGGCGGAGAATCTTATCTGAGAGGCTTTTTCGGCCGTGCAAATTATAAACTTGCAGATAAATATCTGGCTGGTATTAGTGTTCGTCGCGATGGTATTTCAAAGTTCACTGCTGATAATCGTTGGGCTACTTTCCTTTCGGGTTCGCTGGGCTGGATTATCTCAGAAGAAAAATTCTTCCATTTTAAACCGGTTAGCTTGCTGAAATTGAGAGGAAGCTACGGACAAACAGGTAATACAAATATTCCGAGCGGTGTTACAAGCGACAGGTGGAGTATAAACAGTGGATCTTCTACTTTGGCTTCTACCAACAATACATATCTGGCTAGTATTGGTAATTCAGACATTAAATGGGAAACAACCAATTCGCTCGACGGAGGTATCGATTTCGGATTGTTTGGCAACCGCATCAATGGTTCGTTGGCCTACTATCAGAAAAAAGTATCAGATATGTTGCTGGCAGTTACATTGCCACCGTCAGCTGGTTTATGGGAAGGTCAAAACTATTGCTGGCAGAATATTGGTGACATGAAGAACGAAGGTTTTGAATTTAATGCTAACGCCGTTGTGTACAATAAACACGATTTTACATTCAACTTCGGATTCAACATTTCGACCAACAGCAATAAGGTGCAATCGCTTGACCCAACATCTGATGCCAATCATGTAGGTATCCTACAGGCCGCCGAAAATGGTATTATCCGCACAATCACCAAATCGGGCTTGTCGTGGGGAACCTATTACATGGCCGAATATGCCGGTGTTGATGCGCAAAAAGGTATTCCACTCATTTACGAGGTTAAAAAACTTGATGATGGAACAACAGAACATACCGGGAAAATTATTCCTGCAACCAACGAAAACATGTCGAACAACCGTATGATGCTGAAAGGCAAAACAGCGTTACCTAAATTATTAGGTGGTTTCAATACAAATTTTACCTACAAACATTTCGATTTAAATATGGTGTGGTCGTTTGTAACCGGAAACTATATTTACAACCGCTTGTTGCAAAGCTCAATGACACCCAACCAGGGAATGCTTGTTCTAAACAAAAAATTGTTGACCGAAAGCTGGACAAAACCGGGAGACCAGACTTACTGGCCACAGGTTACGGCTGCAAACCTCTATAAGTACGACAATGCAGGCAACCCAACTACAACAGGAGTTAGCTACGGTTCTGATAACAATACCCCTTCGTCGCAATACCTCGAAAAAGGTGACTATTTAAAACTTCGCAACATAACTTTGGGTTATACCATCCCTACAGAATTAACAAACAGATACAAAATCAATGGTGCAAGAATTTACTTGTCTGCAAGTAACTTGATCACATTTACCAAGTTTTCAGGCTATAGCCCCGAAATTGGAATTGACCAGGCAACCGGAGGATGTTATTCTGTATTTACGTCGATGCCTTCATCTCGTACGTTTATGTTTGGTTTAAGCCTTAACTTTTAATATTCCAGACTATGAAAAATACTATAAAAGCAATATTTGCAATTTGCCTGTTATTTATTATTCCATCGTGTAACAACGATAAGTTTTTCGAACTGGAAAGACCAAATCAATATCCGTGGAATAACGTAAAGGAACTTGAATTGGCAGTCAGAACGCCATACCTTTTACTCATGGGAAATGCCTGGGGTAGTCCTGTTGGAGCCCTCGGTTTAAGAGGTTTTGCCGAATCGGATATTGCCCAATATCTGAACGGAATTACCGGCGCTACCTACTTCTATGAATACTATAACCGTAAATGGGAAACAACTGTACTTAACAGTGCCGATAAGGAATTGGAACTGGCTTTCTCGTATCTCTACCAGATTTCAACAGAAACCAATGCCCCGCTTAAATTAATACAAGATGCTGAAGATGCAGGTAAGGATGTATTTGCTAATATGACTCCAGCGGACAAAGAAACAGTAAAACGTTACAAAGGGGAGCTGCTGTTTATGCGTGCTGTAGGATATTGGTATTTGGCACGTACATGGGCGCCACCTTACGATCCGAGTGGAACCAACGACTCTAAACATTTTGTACTTTGTCGCACTTATGTAAATGGTGCCGACGAAATCAAAAACGGGAAGCTGGCTACTGTTGCTGAAGTGTACAATTCAATTGTACAAGACCTGAAAGACGCTATTGCTATTTTGCCTACTACGTATGTAACAACTGAATTAAGCCCAAGAACCCGGGTAAACAAATATGCAGCACAAGCTATGCTTGCACGTGTTTATTTCTATATGGGGCAATATGCTTTGGCAAAAGCTCAGCTCGACGACGTTATCAATAGCGGAATGTATAACCTGAACGATGACCCGATTCAGGCATTCAACCGCAATGCAGGCGGTGGTCAGAGCAACGAAATTATATGGGAAATTGCCATCGATGCAACTTCAAGTAAATTCGACCGTCTTCCTACTGTATTCTCAAAATGTAATTACAATACCAATGGTGGCGGCCGTGGTCAATACTGGAACCATTGTTCGTGGGCTTGCTTTACTTTATCTTATACTGCCCTGAAACAAATTGGATGGATTAATGCTGACTTATCAGTTGGTCCAACCGCTGCCGGCGATAAGCGTTATACTCAAACATACATTCGTCTGGAAGGCTATAAAGCAAACCCATATACAGCTGCATCCAATCCAACCGAATATTATAACTGGTTGAATACCTACGAACAACGCTATTCGCCGTTAACTTATCCAATGGTATGGCAGGATAAACATTATCGTGCTCCAGCAACCGGTCGCCGTTCAAATAGACCAATGCTCCGTTTGGCTGAAGCATACCTGACTCGCGCAACCTTACGCTTAAAAGATGGCGATAAGACCGGCGCTGCCGCCGATTTGAATGTTGTTCGCAAAAGAGCTGGGTTGAGCGATATCAGTTCAGCAACCATTACCGAAACCGACATCGAGAACGAACGCATCAAAGAATTGGCTGGCGAACATGCCGACCGTTTATTGTACCTGATTGCCATGCGCAAACCAATTGGCATTGGCGACCGCGATGCAACAAAATTCTCACCAATCCAACCTCCATATTCTAATTACTACTGGCAGGTTCCCGAAGTTGAGAAACAAAACAACAACGCCTATAAGCAATAAGTTTAGTTCGATTTATTACTCATTATCCCTGGAGGTTAAATCTTCAGGGATAATTTTTAGGCTTTTTCAGTTAAAGAGCTATTGATCGGATGGCTTTTGAATCCTATTTTTATTGCTTTTCTAAACCATTTAATAAGTCTTTTTATCATGAAGATTGGTGTAAGCCTTTTTTTATTTGCTTTGATTAGCCTGACTGCTTTTTCGCAGCCCATCACATCGCAATATCTCGAATCGCTCAGGTACAATCACGACCTGAATCTACCTAATTGGGGACCGTACACCAAAAACTACATTGGCATTTCGCATGTTCCTGAAGTTAAAAAAGGACTTCGGTTCGATTTGAGTGTTTTCCCGGGTTATTATCGCCGGAAGGTTGATGTTCCGGCAGTTACGTTCGAATCGGGCTACCATCCTTGGGAAGCATCGCCTAATCTCGAATATTTTTCATTTCGCCACGAGCTGGAATGGAAAGACCAGGTTTATACTGATATTTCGTATTCGGTAATCGACGAAAGCTCGCGTTTGGTTCGCGCCGAGTTTGTGAACAACACCGATTTGCCGCAAAGTTTGGCCCTGCATTATATGGCTTCGGCTCACTTTCCTTCCATCAGGGAATATGCTCCCAATACTCCGGTTTACCCCGGAATAATCGACCTTCCGCTGGGAGCAAAATGGGTTGACGCGCTGGACTACACCAATCTGGTTTATGCAAAACCCCGGCCAACCGACAACCTGGTTTACGACGGTAAAATGCGCGGCGAAGTCCGCATGAATGGCTTTATCAACGGAACTGCCATTGGAACCGGTTTCGGAACCGACAAAGGCGACTGGGTGAATTACCCTGTTTTGGTCGGTCGCAATTATTCAGATGCAGCAATTTGGCTGCGCTACAAACTGGCAAAAGACGATCAGCTTGTAATCAGTCTTTCAGGTTTGATCAATAAAAAAATTACACTGAAAGGGAGTGATGACATTACTTCTGCCCAGGTTCCTGTCGGAAAATTAAATTCCGGAAACTACCAGCTAAAACTTACTTCGGAAGGAGGATCGGCTATCCTGATTGATGGTTTTACCCTGGTTGAATCGGCTGACATTCCGAAGATCAAAACATCGGTTGTTCAATGGAATTATGTGCCGACGCTGGAAAAAGGGCCGGTTGCTAATTCGCTGATGCTGAAATACGAGCAATTCGATAATTATTATGGCATCTACTGGGAATACCCGCAAACCGACGTCCGTCAATGGTTCTACGACGAATTGGGCGACGATTTTAAGCATCAGGTGAATGAGCATGTTCAGAAAGAATTCCACAACGGATCGAAAAATGGCCATTATACCAACGTATTTTTCAGGCCAATAAAATGCGAGCCCAAAACTACGCAAGTGGTTTACGGAATGGTTTGCTCGGGAACAAAAGCAGAGGTGGAGGCCAAACTGAAAAAAGCCAGTCAAACTAACGACTGGGAAAGATATTACACGCAGGCACGTTCTTTCCTGCCTAAAAATCAGGTTAATCCCGAAGGAGAAAAGTATGTGTTCAGCCAGAAGCGGATGGAAGCCGTTGTTGCATGCAACGTGGTTTATCCGGTTTATACCCAGAAACAATACATTCGTCACCGGGCACCCGGTCGCTGGTGGGACTGCCTTTATACTTGGGATTCAGGATTTATTGGAATTGGTCTGTTGACCGACGATGTGCGCAGCGCTGTCGAAAACCTGAATGCCTATGTGAATGAGCCCGACGAGCAATCGGCCTTTATTCACCACGGAACGCCGCTTCCCGTTCAGCATTATTTGTTCCTCGAATTGTGGAACAAAACGCAGTCGCGCGAAATTTTAAGCTATTTCTATCCGAAACTGAAGCGTTATTACCAGTTTTTGGCGGGTGGCGAGAGTTCTTCGACCAATAAATTTAACTCCGATATTTTAAGCACGTGGGATTACTTCTACAACTCGGGTGGCTGGGACGATTATCCGCCGCAGAAATACATGCACGACAAAGCGATGGAGGAAAAAGCGACACCGGTTGTTACTACATCGCACGCTATCCGCATTGCCAAAATCCTGAAAATGGCAGCCAGCGAACTAGGGCTGAAAGACGATATTAAGCTGTACGACAAAGATATTACCCGATTTGCAACAGCTCTGCAAAAATATTCGTGGGATGCATCTTCGGGCTATTTCTCGTATGTGTTGTACGATGAAAACAAGAAACCCAATGGCAAATTGCTCTATCAGGACAAAGTAAACCTCGACATGGGCTTCGATGGATTGTCGCCACTGGTGGCCGGAATCACAACCAAAGAGCAAACGGGCATTATGCTGTCGCACCTGAAAACTCCGGGACAAATATGGTCAGACGCAGGACTTTCGGCAGTCGATCAAACTGCCCCTTATTATACCAATACCGGTTACTGGAACGGAACAGTTTGGATGCCCCACCAGTGGTTTTTCTGGAAAACCATGCTCGATTTGGGCGAAGGCGAGTTTGCCTGGAAAATTGCCAAAACCGGCCTCGATGTATGGAAGCGCGAAGTGGAAGCTTCGTACAACTGCATGGAGCATTTCATTATTGAAACCGGTCGCGGCGCAGGCTGGCACGAGTTTGGCGGTCTTTCAACGCCCGTTTTGTCGTGGTTCAAAACCTATTTCGAACCTGGAACTTTAACCGGTGGTTTGAATTTCTGGATTGAAAAGAAACAATTTGCTGCGGACAACAGTGCCTTGGTTGCCGATATTAAATTATTTCCCGATACCAACGAAACATGTTCCGCAGTGGCTTGCATGAACCCCGACTTTCATTATCAGGTTTTCTGGAATGGGAAAGCGGTTCAACAAACTGAAATTTGCAAAGGAACGTTAATGATTACACTTCCGGCAAAATCGGGAATCGGGAAACTGGAGATCAGGAAAGCAAACTAATTGAGGCAATTGAAAATGAAGATCCGGACTATTATTACCCTTATAGCTGTTTCATTGATTAATTTGAATGAAATAGTTGCGCAAAACATTTCGTTGACAGGCATCCGGAAAGTTAAAGATATCATCGTCTATAAAGATTCGTTGTTCTATTCTGCCTTTCCGTCGGTGGTTAAACGTCCGGACGGAGAGTTGCTGGTTGCTTTTCGCAGGGCTCCCGACCGAAGACTATTCGGTCAGCAAGGTATTTCGCATACCGATCCGAACAGCTATCTGGTGGTGGTTCGCTCGCGCGATGGTGAAACCTGGACCAACGAACCGGAATTGATTTTTGCCCATCCGCAGGGTGGTTCGCAAGATCCGTGTTTATTGCAGCTGAACGACGGAACACTACTTTGTACAAGCTATACATGGGGACTTATTCGGCCTGATGCCGACACTGTACTCAACCGGAAATTAACGCTGGTTAAGGGTAAAAGCAAATATTCTCCGGCCTTTACATTTATGGGTGGGTACCTGATCCGCTCGATTGACGGTGGCGGAACATGGAAGGGACCAATTTACCCAACCTCGGTACCGGCCGATATTCAGGTTGATATTTTTGGAAATAAGTTGCCAGCTTACAACAGGGGAGCGTTGTGCGAAGGGAAAAATGGCCCGATATACTGGGCTGTTGCAGCAAAGGACTCCGATTCGCCATCGAAAACATCGGTATATCTAATCACATCCGACGATAAAGGGCTTAGCTGGAATTATTTGGCGCCAATTGCTGTCGACAAAAAAATATCGTTTAACGAGACATCGATCATGGAAACGCCCAAAGGCAATTTGGTAGCTTTTCTTCGAACAGCAGATATGCCCAACGAGTATTCCTGCATTGCCAGGTCAACCGATGGTGGAAAATCGTTTCAATGGCAAAGCCTTGGATTTTATGGCTATCCGTTGCATGCATTGAGGTTACCCGACAACCGGGTTTTGCTCACCTATGGCTACCGGCATATACCTTATGGGATTCGGGCCCGAATTTTAAATGCCGAATGTACCGATTTCGCTTCGGCTCCTGAAT
>DAOPZV010000056.1:16974-20372 GCA_035353575.1 Prolixibacteraceae bacterium
ATTCGGGCCCGAATTTTAAATGCCGAATGTACCGATTTCGCTTCGGCTCCTGAATTAATAATTAGGGACGATGGCGGAAGTGGCGATCTGGGCTATAGTTGGTCTGAAATGATTGATCAAAACAGGGTTTTGGTCGTTTATTACTTTAATCACAACAACGGGAACCGGTATATTGCCGGAAGCATTATAGCAATTGATAAACAATAGTCAGATTACAATAAAGAACTGATTTTTTATAACCTAAACCAACTAAAACATGATGCGAATCCTGAAATGGATATTCGTTGGTATTGCCCTTATCTACCTGTTTTTGCTGATGGCTAACAGGCAGATAGCTACCGTTTTGTTTGGTGGCGACGGATACAAAAAACATCAGCTCATCCCCGGAAACATTGAGATTCCGACTAAGCGGACGTTTGCGTGGAAAGACCATTCTGCTTACGCCGACAGCATTCTCAGCTTGTGGGCGAACAAGCCTATTCGTGACGAAGATATTAACCGCAAAGGCACTGTGCAAAACATTATTCTGGCTCGCATGATGCTGAAAAAAGACATTCAGGAAATGAATCAAACACTCCTGAAATTTAAGGTTTGGGGAATTTCGGGCTCAACATGGGCATTGAATAAAAAGGGCGATTACGATTTTACGATTACCAACCTGACCACCATTTTATGGCTGTTTGGCGAAAAAAATGACATTCTGTTTCCCGAAACGCGCGATTACCTGATCAACACTTTGCTGTCAGAAGAAGGCGGGCAGTTTCGGTATGCAGTGCCCTATTCTCTGGGGATTTGGAAAGATACCGAAAACCATATTTTAATGACTGAAGGCTCGCGTTACCTGAAAAACCGCTGGCTGGCGCTTCATGGGAATGCCAACGAAAAATACGATAATATCAGGAATGGCTTGGAGGAGAAGTTGCTGGCCTTTATGGACGAAATGCGCGTTAATGGTTTGTACGAGTTTAATTCGTTGCCATACATGGGTTACACGCTGGTAGCGCTTTTAAACATGGAGGCATTCGGGTCGGAGAAATTGAGCGCCAAAGCCCGCGAGGTGCTCGATTATGCGAATTGGTGCTACGCGTTGGGCAGCTACCAGTTGAAGCATTATCCGCCCATGCGTCGCCGTTACGAGAAGGCTTATATCCAGAAGTTGCTCACCGATTACCATTCAGCTTTTATGAAATCGTGGCTAAGTTTTTCGCCGGTTGAGAAATTCGATACCGATTTTTACAAGGCTGAAGCTCATGCGCTGATGGGCGTTTGTATTCCGTATCAGCCAGCCGATGAGGTGATAAAAACCATTTTCGACAAAGGGAATGGCTACTTCGTACAGCTTGGACATGGCAAAAACAGTTGTCCCGAAATTTATTCGGCAGGAAAGCACTTTTTGCTTTCAGCAGGCGGAGCCAATCAGGGCGAAAATTCGATAATCGTGGCACGCCCAATTTGCCTTTTCCTGAACGATACGGCTTCGGTGCTCTCCCATGTTTTTCACTTGGCCGGGCCGGGTAACGATTTTAAGAAGTGGAACAATACCGGGGTTTACCGGAATTTTGCCTGTGCCGCCGGGCCGGTGAAAATTCCCGCCGGATTAAAACCCATTCAGGCTAAAAACAGCTGGTCGGTTTATTTGATGAGCGACAGTGTTTCGGTAGCCGTTTTTTCTTCTGAAAAGCTGGGAATTATGGTCATTTCCGAGAACCAAAACCCCGAGAATTTTTTGAATACGATTATCGGTTTAAACTCCGATAGCCGTAAATTAGATCATCAGTTTACCATGCCCGACGAAACGAAACTGGAATATGATGTGAATAGCCCGAAAGATTCGTGGGTTATTCAGGCTATTAATGGTCAGCCGGTTAACCGGGTGTTTGATCGGTGGGCGTTGATTGAAGGTGACTTTTATCGCAAAAACTCGATCCCGGATTACAGGGTAAAAAACAATAACTCCGTCTTAAGGCAGGGTGGAGCGAGAACCCTTAAAACTTCAGATATTATAAATTATTAAGACTAGCCTTATGAAGAATTTGTTTTGTATCATTTTTATACTTTGGAGTTGCATCGCAACTGCCGAAGATACGCCATCTGTAAACGCTAAAATTTCGGTTTCTCCTGAAATGAAAGGTGCATTTGTCAAAGATGGACGCCTGATTTTGCGCCTGACAAAAGTGCGCGGAAAAGAGCCCCGGAAAGGGGCTGAACTCACCATTGGAGTGACAGCCTTGAATTGGGACGCCAAATCTCCATTCCAATTTTCGTCGAAAGATAAAAATGTATTGGTTCTGGGGAATTTTGATGAAAAGAACAAATCTGAAATGTGCTATTTTCAGCTGATTTACAAGCAGAACACCGATGATGGACAGGAAAACGTCGCCGGAAATCTCTTTAGCAAAGTTGATTCTGTGAAAATTTCGGCCAGCATGAATTTGAATCTAAACCTTGACCAACTGATAGCACCAACCGAAGTGATCAACCATAAATTCGTCAAACCAGTGGTGATTAAAAGCCGTTTGCTTTCCGAATTTTCGGGGCACGACCGCTTTCTGAAAGCCGCTGCTTTGCTGCCGTCGGGCTATTTCGACAATCCGAACAAAACCTACCCGATTTGCTACCGCGCTCCCGGCTTGAATGGCCGCTCGTATTACATCAACGGGTTGCTCGAAGAAAAGGAATTTGCAGATTGGTGGTTCTCGAAAGATGCGCCACAGATTATTTACGTTTTTCTTGATTCTCAGGGACCATACGGCGACACCTACCAGGTTGATTCTGAAAATAATGGCCCCTGCGGAAAAGCGTTAACCGAAGAACTTATTCCTGAAATTGAACGGCAGGTAAGGTACGACGCAAAAAGTCACCAACGCTTTTTAACCGGTTATTCAACAGGTGGTTGGATTGCGTTAGGTTTGCAGATTTTTTATCCCGATTTTTTTGATGGAACCTGGTCTTATAGTCCCGATCCGGTTGATTTTGGGCATTTTGGCCTGATTGATATGTATGCCGACGAAACCATTTTTTACAACAAATACGGCTATTTGCAACCAGGGCGGCGCACCATTTATGGCGAACCAACCCGCTCGATGAAAGACTGGATTGCCGGAGAAAATGTGGGAAGTCGTACCGGAAACTACCTGGTTTCGGGCGGGCAATTTGGCGCTTACAATGCGGTTTTCAGTCCGAAAGGGAAAGATGGATTACCGGCGCTGGCATTCGATCCGTTCACCGGAAAAATAGATCACGAGGTTGCCAGGCAATGGGAAAAGTACGATCTGAAAAAAATACTCGAACGAAACTGGGCAACGCTCGGGCCGAAACTTCAGGGGAAAATCTGGATTTGGACCGGCGATATGGACAATTTGTACTCGAACGTGGCTACCCGTTTCCTGAAAGATTTT
>DAOPZV010000057.1:0-20362 GCA_035353575.1 Prolixibacteraceae bacterium
ACTAATACATGAACCAGATTGTTGAGAAGGTTCTTTTTTCTGAAAAAGTAGCCAAATTTGTTGTTGAAGCTCCGCGAATTGCCCGTTCGCGTAAGCCTGGTCATTTCGTGATATTGCGAGTTGATGAGAAAGGGGAGAGGATTCCGTTGACCATTGCAGGTGCTGATCCGGTAAAAGGAACTATTGTTCTGGTGGTTCAGAAAATGGGTGTAAGCTCAGCGAAGTTGTTCGAACTTAATGTGGGCGATTCTATTCTCGATTTAGTTGGGCCGCTGGGTAAGGCAACCCATATTCATAAGGTAGGAACGGTTTTGGCTTGTGGCGGCGGAGTAGGTGTTGCACCGATGCTTCCAATTGTTGAAGGTTTCAAAAAAGCCGGTAATCGCGTGATTTCTGTTCTGGCAGCACGTAATAAAGATTTGATCATTCTGGAAGACGAAATTCGTCAATGGTCGGATGAAGTGATTATTATGACCGACGACGGATCGTACGGGACCAAAGGTGTTGTTACCGTTGGTGCCGAAGCTGTAATTCAGCGCGAAAAGGTTGATGAATGTATTGCTATTGGCCCCGCAGTGATGATGAAATTTACCTCGCTGCTGACAAAAAAATACGATATTCCAACGCAAGCCAGTTTAAATGCCATCATGGTTGACGGAACTGGGATGTGTGGTGCTTGCCGCGTTAGTGTTGGAGGAAACACTTATTTTACATGTGTTGACGGCCCTGAATTTGATGCTCATCAAATTGATTTTGACGAGCTGATTATGCGTTTGGGCGGTTATGCAGCCGAAGAAAAAATGGCCTGGGAAAGGTATCAGTAATCCAAAAAACTAAATTCAAAGAAATGTCGACTAACAAAGAATATCTTCAGAATGAACGCGAAAAAGAATGGCGCGTTGAACTGAGAAAGAAAATTGCCAACAAAGAGCGTACCGCTAAAGAGCGGGTTCGCATGAACGAGATGGATCCTTTCGAGCGCATCAAATATCAGAACCGCGAAGTAAACCTTGGATTAACTGCAGAACAGGCGCAAGCTGAGGCCACGCGTTGTTTGGATTGCCCTAACCCAACCTGTATGGACGGTTGTCCGGTAAGCATTAATATCCCGAAGTTTGTAAAATATATTGAGGCTGGTTTATTCCTCGATGCGGCCAAAGCATTGAAAGAAACATCAGCGTTACCGGCTGTTTGCGGTCGTGTTTGTCCGCAGGAAAAGCAGTGCGAATCGACCTGTTTCTATACACAGAAAATGAAAAAGGATCCGGTTGCAATTGGGTATCTCGAACGTTTTGCAGCCGATTACGAGCGCGAAAGCGGTTTCATGTCGGTTCCTGAAGTTGCTCCTTCAAACGGAATCAAAATTGCCGCCATTGGTTCGGGTCCTGCTTCGCTTTCGTTTGCGGGCGATATGATTAAACTGGGCTATGACGTTACTGTTTTCGAAGCGCTGCACGAAATTGGCGGCGTATTAAAATATGGTATTCCTGAATTCCGTCTTCCAAACAAAATTGTTGATGTAGAGCTGAATAACCTGAGAAAGATGGGTGTGAAGTTCGTAAATAACTTCATTGTTGGAAAAACAGTAAGCTTTGATGACCTGAAAGCTGAAGGTTACGAAGCTTTCTTTGTGGCCAGTGGGGCAGGTCTTCCACGTTTTATGGGAATCCCGGGTGAAAACTACAACGGCATTTTGTCGTCGAACGAATATCTAACCCGCGTAAACTTGATGAATGCCGCCAGCGACGAGTTTGATACTCCCGTTATTAAAGGCAAAAATGTAGCTGTAATTGGTGGCGGAAATACCGCAATGGACTCGGTTCGTACAGCCAAACGTTTAGGCGCTGAGCGGGCTATGATTATTTACCGTCGTTCGCGTGCCGAGATGCCAGCCCGTGTGGAAGAAGTTCACCATGCCGAAGAAGAAGGCATTGAATTTATCAACCTGGCCAATCCGATCGAGTATTTTGCCGACGAAAAAGGAAAAGTAAACCGGATGCGTGTTCAGCGCATGGGACTTGGCGAACCTGACGCTTCAGGCCGCCGTCGCCCGATTGTTTTGGAAGGATCAGACTTTGATATTCCGGTTGACTTAGTCATTGTAGCTGTTGGTGTTTCGCCAAATCCGCTGATTCCTTCAGCTTTGAGCGAATTGAACGTAAGCAAGTGGGGAACCATCGAAGTTGGAGAAGAAACGATGCAAAGTTCAATCCCGCAATTGTTTGCCGGTGGCGACATTGTTCGTGGCGGGGCAACAGTTATTCTGGCAATGGGTGATGGGCGCAGAGCCGCCGCTAACATGCACGAATATCTGCAAAGTAAACATCAGTAAATTGACGATTAGTTTATTTACTATTTTTGTTAGGACGGTTCAATCGTCAATTGTAAATCATTAAATTGTAAATTATTAGATTATGGCAAATATATCAACCCGATTTTTTGGACTTGATTTAAAGAGTCCGATCATTGCAGGCAGTAGCAGCATGACAGGGCATGCCGAACAGGTTTTGAAACTGGCAGAAGCAGGAGCCGGGGCAATCGTATTGAAATCGATATTTGAAGAAGAAATTTTTTCGGAGTTGCAAGAAGAATTGGCTCTTCGCAACGGATTCAATTCCGATCCTGAATACATGGATTATTTCGACTATGTAATTAAAGAAGATACCCTTCGTAAATATTTGCATTTAATTTCCGACGTAAAAGCTAAAACAACAGTTCCAATTGTTGCCAGCATCAACTGCGTAAGTACGAGCGAATGGACATTATTTGCCCGTAAAATTGAAGAAGCGGGCGCTGATGCCCTTGAATTAAACATGTTTGTGACTCCTTCTGACCCGGCAAAAGGCAACGATTCGAGCGAAAATTTTTACTTGGAAACCGTTCAGAAAGTATTGCAGGTTGTAAAGATTCCGGTAACCGTGAAAATCAGCCACTATTTCTCAAATTTAGCCGGAATGGTGCAGAAACTTGCTGAAACAGGCGTGGCCGGTATCGTTATTTTTAACCGCTTTTATAATCCGGATATCGACATTGATTCGGAAACTGTTGTCGTTGCAGATGTTTTAAGCACTCCGCACGATTATTTGCTGCCTTTGAAATGGACAGGCATTTTGTCGGGTATTGTTGATACGGATTTAGCCGGGACTTCAGGTATTCACACCTCCGAAACCGCGATAAAATTCTTATTGGCAGGCGCTTCGGCCGTGCAGATTGCTTCGGTAATTTATCCTTCAGGCCCATCGGTAATTACTAAAATGAACAAGGAAATTGCAGAATGGATGGATAAAAAAGGCTACAAAACCATCGACGAATTTAAAGGTAAATTAAGCCAGAAAACCTCGTCGGCACAAGCCTGGGAACGCGCTCAGTTTATGAAATATTTTGGCGAAAAAGCTTTCAAGTAAGACTAAGTACAATCTACATTTTTTTGATAATTCAGCCAGTACTTTCCGATTTGTGAAGTACTGGCTTTTATTTTACTTTTGGTCTCTGTTTTAGACCATCAATTTTATGAAGTTTTTTTCAGTTTTCTGGGTTCTTGTTTTTGTCTTTTCGGCAAGCTTCTGTTTTGCACAGAAGCAGGTTGAGATATCGGGGCAAAAATTCATTTTATACGATGTGACCAAAAGCGAATCGGTTTTCAGTATTTGCCAGAAATATAAGGTAAGTCAGGACGATTTGGTAAAGGCCAATCCTGGTATCTCGGGCGTTGTAAAAGCGGGAACAACGGTAAAAATACCGGTTGCGCAGGTTGCCCAGGAAACAAAAAAGGCTGACCCGGAACGCCAGCCTGCGGTAGAAGAGGGGCAGTTTTACTACCACAAGGTTGGGGTCAAGCAAACGATATTTACAATTGCCCGCCAATACGAGATTACGGTAAACGACATCATTCGTTTTAATCCTGAAGCAACCAAAGGAATCAGCGTTGGCCAGATACTTAAAATTCCGGTAAACATTGATAAAAAAGCAGAAGAGGCACAAAATCAGGAATTAGACGTTTCGCAGTATTCAGTTCATCCGGTTGTTTCCGGCGAAACATTGTACAGTCTCGAGCAGCGATATGGCATTTCGCACGACGAGATGATGAAGTATAATCCCACTCTTGAAAATGGCCTGAAAACTGGAATGAAGCTTAAGATTCCAATGAAAAAAGTTTCGCAGGAGCCAGTTCCACAAGTTGTTCCGGAGGAAAAGAATGTGACAAAATACAAGGTGGGGCAGGGAGAAACTCTTTTTTCACTGGCTGCAAGGTTTGGCGTTGATGTTGACGATATCAAAAACGCCAATCCGTCTTTATTGTCCCGAAGCCTGGAGGCTGGTGAAATCATCCTGATTCCACGAAAAGGAGCGGAAAATAAGTCGGGTCAACAAGAAGAAAATTTACAAACTGTTTCAATTCCGGATACTCCCGGGACAAAGAGTGATTGTAATCCGGCAAGTGTTAAAAAGCAAAATTATAAAGTAGCATTTTTGTTGCCGTTTTATCTCGACGGAAATGAGAATCCGGCCAGCATAGACAAGAATCAGGTGTTAAGCAAAATAAACCTTGAAAAACAAGCGGCAGCCTCGGTTGACACCGTTGTGTATGCCGGCGTTAACATCGATTCAAAAGCGTTGGGATTTCTGGAGTTTTACGAAGGTGCTCTTCTGGCTGTGGATAGTTTGCAGCGAACAGGCATGACAGTGGAAACTTATGCTTTCGACGTCAGTAACCAAAAAATGGTGAATGCCCTTTTGCAATTGGATGTAATGCGCGATATAGACCTGATTGTTGGCCCAGTTTATCCTGAATTTCAGGAAACCGTGGCTTCGTTTGCTGCAAAGAACAGAATTCCGATGATTTCGCCGCTGGCATCGAACGGCAATCTTGAGATCAACAATTCATGGTATTTCAAAGTGAGTCCAACGCGCGACTACCAGATAGAACAAACTGCGACCTATGTTGATAAGGAGCTTGGTCAAAAAAATTACGTTTTACTTCAATACGATGGGAATCCGAATTCGGCCGATGCACAGTTGGCCAAACTTTGCAAAGATAAACTCAGTTCACGTGGTGCATCGTTTCACGAATACAATTTGCAGCAAAATGGATTAAACGATATTAACACAGTGCTCTCCGGAACCAGTGAAAATGTATTTTTTATTCCAACCGACAACGAAGCTCAGGTGAGTTTGGCAATTACAAATCTGAATACGCTGGCCGAAACCTCGAACGTTATTTTAGTTGGCTCAAGCATGCTTACCAAGCTGAAAAGTATTCAACCCGAGAATTTCCACAAAGTGCAATTGCGTTATCTGTCTCCTTATTTTGTGGATTACCGAAAGTCATTGGTTAAGCGGGTAGTTGCCCAATTCAGGGAGGTTTATGCTGCCGAGCCGAGTCCGTTTAGTTTCCAGGGATTTGACGTTACCTGTTACTTTCTGGGCGCTCTTCAGCGTTTTGGAAAGGATTTCAGAGATTGTTTGCCAAATTATAAAGCAGAATTAACTCAAATGAATTTCAGCTTTGACAAGGTTGCTCCTATGGGTGGATATGTTAATAAAAGTTTGTTTGTAACGAGTTACGAGCGGAATTTCGACATTTTGAATTTGGGCAGTTTTGTGGACGGCAGTTTCAAGTCAAACAAATAATGCGTATATGAAGGGACATGAGCTTTTCTTGCTGAAATCCCTATAAAAGGTTGTAATTTAGGCTCCGTAATGAAATCAGACAAATTATGAAGCGAATAAGTACGAGTGATTTGGTTGTGGCTGAATTGTATGTTGCTAAAGGAAGCCGTTTCATTGCCTTACTGATTTTATTCCTGATGTGTTTTGGGCAAGCGGGTGCCCAGAAATTTGAATCAATAAATAAACTAAGCTTCGATTTTTATTCGCAGGAAAATGGCTTGTCAAACAACCAAATTCACAGTATTCTGCAGGACAGGCGTGGCTGGATGTGGTTTGGCACATCACAGGGCGCATGCCGGTTTGATGGATATAAATTTACTGCATTTAAAAACGATCCAGACGATTCGACCAGCATTAAAGGCAATCTGGTTCGGGTTATTTACGAAGATAAAAAGGGACAACTATGGTTTGGAACAGAAAACGGTGGCTTAAACAAGTTCAACCGCGAGAAAGAACATTTCAGCCATCTTTTTTATTCAGGTGAAAATTCGCTGTTAAGAGGTGTTTCGGTAACATCAATCAACGAAGATAAATCCGGAAATTTAATCGTTGGAACCGAACAACATTTGTACCTGGTTAAAGACGAGAAGACAATAGCCGAGATTAAGCCTTCCAATCTGTCCGGGTTTACCGAATATTTTCGGGTTCTGCGAACAGATAAATCAGGGAAAATATGGATTGGAACCAATCGCGGCTTATATGTTTATGACGAGAGATCGAACACCGCAAATAAAATTAATCTGACAACAGATCAAAGCTCAAATCAGGAAATATGGGCGATTTCAGTTGATCAGGACGGTTCGGTCTGGGTAGGGACTTATGCCAATGGAGTTTTCATTGTTGATTCTGAAACATTTGGACAACGACATCTTGAAATTGATCCTGCCAATGAGAGAAGCCGCACTGTGCGCTCGATTGCTAAAGATAAAAACGGCAAATACTGGATAGGAACCCGCGGTGGTTTGTACACCTACGACAAGATAAACGGAGTTACCGGCTTTTATTACCACGACGAACGTGAGCCCAAAAGTTTGGTTAACAATTCGGTGCAATGTATTTATCATGACCTGAAAGGTGACGTTTGGATTGGTACGCGCAATGGGATCAACTTTTTAGTGGAAGAAAGGCAGAGCATTTTTGGGTATAAAGCAATGCCCGACGATTCGAGATATTTGAACAGCAGCGAAGCGTATGCATTCTGGGAAGATCCCCGGGGTGATATATGGGTTGGAACCGAAAGCGGAGGTCTCAATATTTTGGACCGAGATTCCGGAAGGTTTAGATATCTTCAGCCTAAAAAGGGAGACATTAATTCGCTGTCGAGCAATTGCATTAAGGCGCTAGTTTACGATGGCAGCGATAATTTATGGATCGGAACGTTCCTGGGAGGGCTCGATGTTCTCAATATTCGCACAAATAAATTCACTCATTATACCCACGATGCCAATAATCCTTCGAGCATTGCTGATAATAAAGTGTGGACAATACTTAAGGATAGTAAAAACCAGATTTGGGTTGGCACATCAGCTGGAGTCGATTTGTTTAATCGTGAAACAAAGACATTTAAGCATTACACCGATTTGAGCGATGGGCAAGTGAACTGGATTGGTGAAGATGATGAGCATTGCCTGTGGATATGCTCTGATATCCTGGTAATTTATAATCCTGCCGACCAAAGCATTGTAAAGGTTAACGAGCCAACCCGTTACATGCTGCAGGATTCGCGGAAACGATTTTGGCTCGCAACGTTTAATGCTGGTATTGCTCAGTACGTTAAGGGTAAAGGCATTGTGAAGTATTTTAATGAAAAGAACGGCTTATCTAACAATCAGACACAGGCAATCGTCGAAGATAACGAGCACTTTCTTTGGATAAGTACCACGAATGGTTTGTCAAAATTTGATCCGGAGAATGAGCGTTTCCACAATTTCAGCCAAAAGAATGGTTTCGAAAATAACCAGTTTTGTTATGCCTCTGCCTATAAAATGAAGAATGGCGAACTGATTTTCGGAGGTATTTCGGGCTTCAATATCTTTGATCCGGTAAAGATCAAGCCGGGAAAATTCTCGGCCCCGGTCGTTCTGACTGATCTTAAAATATTCAATAAATCGGTTAAGATTGGTGATAAAAAACGTGATTTACTGACTAAGTCAATATCGGAAACGGAGAAAATCAGGCTAAAATATGATCAGAATTCGATAACACTTGATTTTGCGTCGTTCGATTTTGCCAATAGCCAAAGCGTTCAGTATTCCTATGTCCTTGAGGGTTTTGACAAAGACTGGAACGAGCCGTCGCTTAATCATTCGGCGAATTACACAAACCTTGATCCGGGTGATTATACCTTCCGTGTGAAAACGGTTTCCATCGATCGGCAGGAAAGTAATTCAGGACCGGAATTAAAAATAGTTGTGCTTCCGCCTTATTGGAAAACTTGGTGGTTCAGGCTTTTAATGTTTGCCGCCTTAGTTGGATTGATCTATTTGTTTATTGCCTTCCTTTTGAATAAAGAAAAGCTAAAGAACGATCTGGTACTCGAGAAACTCAAAGCCAATAAGTTGCATGAACTTGATACGATGAAGCTTAAGTTTTACACCAATATTTCACATGAAATTCGTACTCCGCTAACGCTCATTCTAGGGCCACTCGAGAAAATGAAGAATAATCTGATTTCGCCTTCTGACCTGAAAGGGCACGTGGAGGTGATGCACCGCAATGCGGTTCAGTTATTGCAGTTAATCAATCAGTTGCTCGATTTCAGAAAAATGGAGACCGGAAACCTGAAACTGAATTTGGCTCAGGGCGATTTGGTGTCTTTTCTGTCAGAAACGGTTGCTTCATTCGAAAAATTAGCCGAAGAAAAAGAAATTGAGCTGAAGTTCAATTCGTTGAAGAAGCACATTGTTACCCGCTTTGATGCAGAAAAAGTTGGGAAAATGATGAATAACCTTCTTTCCAATGCATTTAAATTCACGGCCAAAGGCGGAAAAGTAAGTGTGAATTTGTCGTTGGTTTTTGATTCTGCTGAAGCTGATTTAGTTGGAAATTCCGACGAAAAACGGCTGGTGGAAATCACCGTTCGGGACACAGGAATTGGCATTGCCGAATCAAATCTGGAAAAGATTTTTGTTCGTTTCTTCCAGATTGGCGAAAACCAGAACCAAACAACCGGAACAGGAATAGGGCTTGCTCTGGTTAAAGAATTGGTGAAGCTGCACAACGGTAAACTATTCGTCACAAGCAAGCCAGGCAAGGGTTCTAAATTTACAATTCAACTGCCTTACGAAGAGGTCTCGGCAACCGAAAAAGAAGTGGTTGTTCCAACAAGTCCTGTTTCAACTGAAGTTCAGCCTGAAAATATATTGAAAGGTACCAAATCGCCGGATCAAATTTCAGATGAAAAGAAAATCATGCTGTTGGTTGATGACAATGCTGATGTTCGTTATTTTATCAAAACACATTTTCAGGAAACATACCAGGTTCTGGAGGCCGCCAATGGCGTTGAAGGTTGGGATTTGGCTTTGAAAACTATTCCCGATATAATTATCAGCGACGTGCTCATGCCCGATTTAGATGGATATGAGTTCTGTAAAAGAATCAGGAAAGATGAGCGTACTTCGCATATTCCGGTGCTGCTGGTTACTGCATTAGGCTCGCGCGAGCACGAAATAGAAGGCCTTAGTTATGGTGCCGACGATTACATTACCAAACCTTTCGATTTGGTGATTCTGCAAACAAAAGTCGAAAATATTCTGTCAGTGAGACAGTCGTTAAAGCAAAAATATACGAGCGAAATTTTGCTGCAACCCCGCAATGTTATTTTAAGTTCGCCCGATGAACGATTCCTGCAGAAAGCTATTGATGTGATTGAAGCCAATATCTCTGATCCTGATTTGGATATCGAGCGCTTTGCAACTGAAATAGGAGTGAGCCGTATGCAGTTGTACCGTAAGCTGAATGCGCTTACTGAAATGACTGTGAAGGAGTTCGTGCGTAGTATTCGCCTGAAACGTGCTGCCCAGCTTTTAGTGCAACGCAAACTCAATATTTCTGAAGTTGCTTATGCTGTTGGCTTCCGGGATTTGTCTCATTTCCGAAAATGTTTCAGGCAAGAGTTTGGAATGAATGCCAGTGAGTACGTAGAAAAACACGGTGAATAGAGTTTTACGTCGGGAAATCTGATGCTTTGTGCCTGTTTCTCCTTCTTATTTTTGTTAGATCTCCTTCAAAAGTGATTTTAAATTGCTCTTCGTATAACTTGTTTGTTATTAAGTGATTAATTGAATGTACTATTGCGGCTCATCTCTGTGATGGGAAAATTAACCTCGCTTTCTGGGAAATATTTCCCCGTGTTGTTACAAATATCCCCTATCCGTGATACGCCGTAGAAGCCCGCTTTTCGCGTTTGGTTGTAGTTTTACAATGCAACTATCCCGAAACTTATGGAAGAAAAGAATGAAGAAAAAGAAGGTGTTTCCTGGCTTATTGTGGTCATGGCAATAGTTCTTTCTGCTTTCATTTTGCTCTTGCTTTTCACAAGTTTCTGATTGAGGCAAATTATTAAACTAACAGCTTAACTAATGATGAAAAAAAGGTGGCTACTTCTTTTAGGGCTTCTTGTAGTTATTCAGTCGTGTTTTGCGCAAAAAACGCTTGTTGGCAAGTCGGGCTTAGACATTGCCTGCAAAATGGCTGATTCGGAGATTGCCCATTTCCCCGAACCATGGACAGTTGATTTCAATCCAACACCAGTATGGAATTATACACAGGGATTGATTGCGCAATCAATGATTAAAGCATGGCAGGCCAGCGGAAATGAAAAATATTATAACTACGCAAAAACTTACGCCGACAAATTTATTGCTGCTGACGGGACCATTGGAGCTTATGATTTATCCGATTATAATATTGATGCAGTAAACTCCGGAAAATTTCTGTTTGATCTGTATGAAAAGACTAAAGATCAGAAATATTTAAAGGCAATTCAAAATCTCAGAGAGCAATTAAAAACGCATCCGCGCACCAGGGAAGGCGGCTTTTGGCATAAAAAGCGTTATCCCAATCAAATGTGGCTCGACGGTCTGTATATGGGAGCGCCTTTCTACGCCCAGTATGCGAAATATTTTAACGATCAGGCGATTTTTGATGACGTAGTGAAGCAGTTTGTTTTGATTCACAAATACACATACAATCCCAAAACTGGGTTGAATTATCATGGTTGGGACGAAAGTCGGCTGCAAAAGTGGGCCGATCCGAAGACCGGTTGCTCTCCCAATTACTGGAGCCGGGCCGAAGGCTGGTACGCGATGGCCTTGGTTGATGTACTTGATTTTCTTCCTGAAGATCACTCGGGGCGCGCTCAAATACGATCAATCCTGGATCAGGTTGTTGCCGGTATAAAAAAATATCAGGATGAAAAAACTGGGTTATGGTACCAGGTTATAGATCAGGGAGGTAGAGAAGGAAATTACTACGAAGCAACCGGATCGTCGATGTTTGTATATGCCATGTTAAAAGCAGTCAGGATGGGCTATATCAGCAAAGATTACGAAGCTGTTGCTGAAAAAGGCTTCCAGGGAATTCTAACCAATTTGATAAAGCACAATAGTGACGGCACAATAAGCTTAACCCATTGCTGCGCAGTTGCTGGCTTGGGAGGTAATCCCTATCGCGACGGAAGCTATGAATATTACATTAAAGAAACAGTTAGAGATAATGATCCAAAAGGTGTTGGCCCATTTATAATGGCGGCACTCGAATACAATAAGAGATAATTAAAAAAGCAATACTCAAACTTAACAATTAGCTATGATGAAAATGAATCGAAGTTTTCTAAGTAAAGTTTGCCTGTTTGCACTATTTGTAATTTTTGTAAGCGCGCAATCGTTTGCGCAAAAAGTTACGGGTGTAGTAGTGGATGAGACCAACTCACCGCTGCCAGGCGTAAATGTGGTAGTAAAAGGAACTACCAATGGAGTCATTACCGATATGGATGGAAAATATTCCATTGCCCCCAAAGACGTCCAAAAGGATATTCTGCAATTTTCGTTCATTGGTTACGACACAAAAGAAGTCAAAATTAATGGCGAGAAACTAATTGACATTCAGCTTACCAGCAGTAATCTTCAGCTTGAAGAGGTAGTTGCTGTTGGTTATGGCGTGGTTAAAAAGAGAGACTTAACCGGTTCTGTTGCTTCGGTAAAATCCGACGAGATTTCGAAAGCAACCACCAGCAACGCAATGCAGGCCATGCAGGCCCGTGTTCCCGGTCTGGATATCCAGCAATCGAATGGTCAGGCTGGTGCGGGCATCAACATTAACCTACGTGGTAACCGTTCTATTTCTGCTTCAAACAGCCCTCTTATTCTGGTGGATGGAATCGAGTATGGTTCAACCCTCGACATCAACCCCTCAGACATTGAATCGATGGAAGTATTGAAAGACGCTTCTTCAACAGCTATTTACGGTACACGCGGCGCAAATGGTGTTATAATCATTACAACAAAACGCGGAAAATCAGGTACAACAAAGGTTAATTTCAATGCCTACTATTCTTCCAACTCACCAACAAACGTTCCGAAAGTAATGTATGGCGACAGAGAAGTACAGCGCCTGATCGACAAAGCGAATTATCAGGCTGATGCTACCTCCGGCAACTGGGGCACGAGCAATCTTACTCCTGAACAGGTATTAACAGAGAAACTCGAAGATTTTACTGAAATCGGCATTTATAACGATAAATCGTACACCAATTGGTTGGATCAAATTCTTCAGAATGGCGTTACCAAGAACTATGAACTGTCAGTTTCCGGTGGTACCGATAAAACTACATTCAATTTGTCATTAGGTTCAATGTTCGAAGAAGGCCTTATGAAAGATGACAAGATGAACCGTTATAACGTAAAAGCCAATGTTGATCACAAAATCAGCAACATTTTCAAGGCTGGAACCAGTTTGTTGTTTACTTATAAAGACAATGACAAACGGAATTCAAGCGTATTTGGTCAGGCAATGAAAATGACTACTATCACACATGCCTACACTGCCGATGGCACATTGATTGCAACACCAAATCCACGCTATGCCGCACATTGTAATCCGCTGCTCGACGAAATCGATGGTGCATACAAAAATAATGGTGAATCATCGCGCTTCTTTGGAAACGCTTATTTGGAAATAACCCCGATAAAGGGAATGAATGCCAAGTCGATTTTCGCAGTTGACCGAAACAACATACGCACTGGTATTTACCAGGATTATCAGAGTGTAGCTCGTTACCAGTCTCCGGGAACAAGTAATATCTCGCTTGAATATGAAAATAAAACAGGCCTGACCTGGGAAAATACTTTGAATTACTCGACAAATTTTGGCGGTACAAAACATGATTTCACCGGTTTGCTTGGTCACAGTATGAAGCAAAGTGTTTACGAAGAAGCGCTGACCACGGGCGATGTAGGTCGCGAACACTATTATACCAGCTTGTTCTACGATCTTTCAAAGATTCCTTCGCCTAAGAATACAAGCCAGTATGTAAAATCAACCATGATGTCATACTTCGGTCGTGTTAATTATAAATACAACGAGAAATATCTTTTAACTGCTTCACTTCGCGCTGATGGTTCGTCAACCTTGGCAAAAGGTCATCAGTGGGGTTATTTCCCTTCAGCTGCTTTGGCATGGAGGGTTAGCGAAGAGTCTTTCCTCAAAGGTTATCACTGGCTCAATAACATGAAACTTCGTACATCGTGGGGTATTTCGGGTAATGCTGCTGTAAATCCATATAGCACGTTAACAACGTTGAGTACAACTCCGGTTTATTATTACATTGGTGGCTCAGACTTAGCAGGAAATCTTCCAAGTTCGATGGGAAACAGCGACTTAACCTGGGAAAAAACTGCCGCCTATAACGTTGGGTTGGATTTTGGTGTATTCGATAATCGCATTTCAGGTACGGTTGATTATTTTATCAGTCAGACTTCCGACCTGCTTTACCGCAAGAGTGCTCCAGCGTCTTCAGTATATCCTAGTGTTTTGGCTAACATTGGCGAAACTAAAGGTCACGGAATCGAAGTTTCGTTAAACACTTTAGTTCTGAAAAAGAAAGATTTTTCATGGGACATCAACTGGACATATACAACCTTCAAAGACGAAATCACCAAATTATCTGATGGTGTAACAACAAACATTAGCGGAAACACCGGCCAAATTGTTGGTAAACCAGTTTCAATCTATTATGATTTTGAAGCTAACGGGAACTGGAATGTTGGCGAATACGCAACTTACAAAGCTGATTGGGAAAGCCGTCATCCAGGCCAAACGATTGGTTATGTTGCAGCCTATGGAGCTCCGGGTACCATTAAAATTGTCGATCGCGACGATGATGGCAAATTGACTGATGCTGATAAGATCGTTTACAACCGCTCTCCGAAACATATTTTTGGTATGAACAACTCCATGTCATACAAAAACTTTTCGTTGTCTGTATTGGTTTATGCTCGTTTAGGTGGATACATTTCATACGACATGAACTCTCAGCTGAACTACGAGTCAGCAAACTGGGGTGATCTCGACTACTGGACACCAAAAAATATTGCAGCCAAATTCCCAAGCCCTGGTGCTGCAAGTACTACTTTCGGAAGCTACGGTTCAGCTTTATTATATGAAAAAGCTGATTATCTGAAAATTAAAGACATAACACTGGGTTACACACTGCCCAAGGGTACAATTAAAAAGGTTGGTCTAAACAACGTGAAAGTTTATGGATCATTGAAGAACTATTTCACATTCAGTAAAATCGACAACTACGACCCGGAACGCGGTGGCGCTATTTCGTTCCCGTTATCGAAACAGGCGGTTGTTGGTGTAAATGTTGAATTTTAATTAATAATACGAAACTACAATGAAAAAGAAATTATATATGTTACTAGCTGCCGCAGCGCTTTCGCTCGGCATGCCGTCCTGCTCCGATTTTCTGGATGAGGAAAACAAGGTGGGTGCAACTGCTGACTTGACCTATTCAACTTCAACTGGAGTACAGGGCCTGATAAGTTCTTGTTACAGTTTTGCCAGAGGCTGGTATGGCAAGGAAGCCGGATTAGGCCTGTCTGAAATGGGAACCGATTTATTCTATTACGGATACGATAACAAGCAGAAATCTTTGAATTCGTATAACTTAACTGCCATTAGTCTTGATGACAATACTGCGGATAACGCTTGTTTGGATCAATACTGGGAGTTGTTTTATTGCGCTGTTGACGCTTGTAATACGGCATTAAAATATGTTCCTGAGAACAAGGTAATAAACGAGGCAACTCGCAGCCAGTATATGGCAGAAGCCTATTTCTTGAGAGCTTTCTACTATCTGCACATGGTAAATATATGGGGACCAATACCCTACAATTCAGAACCGCCTACCTCTGTTGTGACAGATGCTCAACGGGTTCCTGAGGAAGTTGTTTACAGCAACATCCTTTCTGATTTGGACAAATCCATCGCTGCATTTCAGACTGCCAATTACATGACCAAAGCCGATGGTCGTGCAAGTTACTGGGCCGCACGTGCGCTGAAAGCCCGCACGTTGTTGTATGCTGCTTCCTGGTTGGGCAAAAGCAGTATTACCACCAACGCTTCTTATAATGGAAAAGATCTTTATGCTCTTGCAAAAACAGAGTCTGAAGCGGTTATTAATAGCGGAATAGCATCATTCTACGATAATTACGCCGACACATGGTCGATGAATAACGAAAGTGTTGCAAAAAATAAAGAATCAATCTGGGGTGTGAGCTATTCTCCCGATTTAACGACGAATGTCAACTGTATTCCATATCGTTACCGGACAAATGCCAGCGGTACCGCATTGTCGTACAATGGTTTGATCACCAGAACTGGTTACACTCGTGGGGGAAGCGCAGCGTTGCTGATGTTTGTTGGTATGTGGAATAATGGTGCCAGCGATTTAGGTGGTGATGGTAAAGAAACATTTGTTCGCGTTTTGGGTGAATCAACTTCATACGTTACCAATATTAAAACGAAAGAGAAAGTGTATGTCGCCCCTTATTATTCTCCATACGGACGCGGATTTACACGCTATTTGCCTTCAGTTTACCTTTGGAAATTACTTGATAAAAACCGTGCTACTGATCAGCGTACTGACGCTACAATTTTGGAGGCTTATACCATTGCTCCTGGACTGGAAAGCAGTTCGAAAAATTATCCAAACATTAAAGATACAGCGATTTACTATTGTCCGCTCGACGGTAATTCGGCTGCTGGAAAGGCAAAACAAGCGTGGGCAAAAGGCCGCTACCGTATTCAGTTCTTAAACAACGGCGATATTCCTGTTTATACATCGTCTGACCCTTCTGTTGCAAAACCTACAGAGGCTGCCAAAGCAAAATCAGATGTGTACAGCGACGCTCGTTACAATTCTTATAAAATTGGAGGATGGTGTTCGTTCCCCGGAATCAAGAAATTCCTCGATAATGTTTACGACTCCAAATATCCTACTAACGATATTTCTGGTCGAGATGCCATGGTACTGCGCTTAGCAGAAATGTATCTGATTAAAGCCGAAGCCGAGCTTGGAACAGGCGATCAGACATCATCACTTGCAACAATTAATGTGCTTCGTGCAAAAAGAGCAATTTCAGGAAAGAACAACTCTATTTCTGGAACCGTGGATATCAATACAATTTTGGATGAAAGAGCTATTGAGCTTTGCGGTGAGCAACAACGCTGGTTCGACCTCAAACGTACTAAAACTCTTGTGGATAGAGTGAAAGCATACAATGCACAGGGTGGAGCAAATATTAAGAGCTACCATTATCTCCGTCCAATTCCGCAAGCTCAGATGGATGCTGTTACAAATAAAAGCACCACAGCTGGCAGCGGATTCTGGCAGAACGACGGCTACTAATAAGAATTTAGGTTCATAAATTTGTATTGTTATGAAGGTGCATTGGCAGTGTAAAAACTGTTGATGCACCTTATTTAATTATTTGTAATAAAACACATTTATTTGCTCGTTTTTCAGTTATATTGTCTAATTCTCTAATACCTGTGTCAATGAAGTTAATACAGACAATCATCATTTGTTGCTTGTTCTCGTTGAGCCTATTCTCCGCAGAAAAATACGATTTGGTGGTGGCACAAGATGGTTCAGGCGATTACAAAACCATTCAACAGGCGGTGGATGCGTGTCGGATATTTCCCGACAAACCATTTACAATTCGCGTAAAGAATGGAATTTATCGCGAAAAAGTTGCCATTCTCGAAGGCAACACGTTCTTGACCATTATTGGCGAAAGTGTTGATAAAACCATCATCAGCTGGGACGATCATTTTAATAAAATCAACCGTGGCCGGAACAGTACATTTTATACCTATACCCTGAACGTGGAGGCAGGCGATTTCAGGATGGAAAACATGACTGTTGAAAATACCGCAGGACCCGTTGGACAGGCCTTGGCATTGTCTGTTGAAGGCGATCATTGTGTTTTTGTGAACTGCCGTTTTCTCGGAAATCAGGATACCATTTATGCCGCCGGAAGAATTGGCCGCCAGTATTTTTACAACTGTTACATCGAAGGAACAACCGACTTTATTTTTGGCGAGGCTACCGCTTTGTTCGAGAAATGCACGATACATGCCAAAGCCAATTCGTTTATAACTGCTGCCAGCACTGCGCCGGGCAAGGCATTTGGCTATGTTTTTCAGGATTGTAAAATAACTGCCGCCGAAGGAGTCACAAAGGTTTTTCTGGGTCGTCCGTGGCGCGGATACGCCAAAGTGGCTTACCTCAATTGCGAAATGGGTGCATTCATCGTTCCTGAAGGATGGGACAATTGGTCGAATGCCGAAAACGAAAAAACGGTCACATTTCAGGAATATAAAAACACTGGGGCCGGAGCCGACCGTTCTAAAAGAGTAAGCTGGTCGCACGAACTCGCTCAAGATGAGGCATCAAACTTCGCCAAAGAAAAAATATTTGCGCCCTGGCAATGGGAACTGCCTGCTAAAAAGAAATGGTATGAATTGTAATCGTAGAAAGAGATGAAGCTACTTTATTTGATTACACTTGCTATGGCCACCTTTTTTCAGCCTTTGCTTCCGAGTACAATTTCATAGTGGCTGCCGATCAGTAAAAGGTCATTAATAGTCATTTGCTTCGCGTCATTAAAATTTAGCGAATGACAACCAATGACCATTGAATGACCATAAATGACAATTTTAAACTTTAAAATATGAACATTCTAAAATCAACAATCACGCTGTTTTCAGCCGTCCTAATTTCGGTTTGTGTATTTGCGCAAATGGAGAAATATCCTGATTTATATAAGAATATTGAATTCAAAATGCCTAAAGTTCAGGAACCGGTGATTCCCCAAAATTCGGTTTCAATTACTGATTTTGGAGCTAAAAGCGGCGGACAGGAGCTTTGTACAAAAGCTTTCGCTGAAGCAATTGCTGCCGTTTCGAAAAAAGGTGGTGGACGTGTTGTGATACCACGCGGGACCTGGCTTACCGGCCCAATAACATTAAAAAGCAATATCGAACTCTATTCTGAAAATGGCGCTCTGGTTATTTTCAGCAAAAATAAGGACCTGTATCCGCTGGTTGAAACCAATTTCGAAGGGTTTAATACGTTTCGTTGCATGTCGCCTATTAATGGCCGAAATCTGGAAAATATCGCCATTACCGGTCATGGTGTATTCGATGGCTCGGGCGAGGCATGGCGTGCTGTGAAAAAGGACAAACTAACCGAATCGCAGTGGAAATCCCTGGTTGCATCGGGTGGTATTGTTGGAGGAAACGGGAAAACCTGGTATCCGTCGCAGCAGTTTATTGATGGCGAAAAGCTGGCCGAAATGAATGTTCCCCGTTCGCTGAAGACAAAAGCTGAATTCGAAAAAATACGCGATTTTCTGCGTCCGGTGATGGTAAGTCTGATTTCATGCAAAAAGGTACTTTTCGACGGTCCTGTATTTCAAAACTCACCGGCATGGTGCATTCACCCGCTCATGTGCGAAGATTTTACTTTCCGGAACATGACTATACGCAATCCGTGGTATTCGCAAAATGGTGATGCAATCGATATTGAATCGTGCAAAAACAGTGTGATTCACGACAGCACCTTCGACGCAGGCGACGATGGAATCTGCATTAAATCGGGAAAAGACAAGGAAGGACGCGACCGCAAAATGCCCAACGAAAACCTGATCATTAAAAATTGCATTGTTTTTCATGGACACGGTGGTGTAACCGTTGGCAGCGAGATGTCGAGCGGGGTAAAAAACCTGCATGTATCCAACTGTACTTTTCTTGGAACTGATGTTGGTCTGCGGTTTAAGAGTAATCGCGGACGTGGCGGAGTTGTCGAGAATATTTTTATTTCGAATATTGAAATGATCAACATCCCAACTCAGGCCATTTCATTCAACCTTTTTTATAGCGGACGCTCGGCATCTGAAGATCTGGAAGCTGGTGAAGGCGGCCAGGCACCAAAACTTTTGCCAGTTACAGAAGAAACCCCGCAATTCAAGAATATTTTTATCCGGAACGTGAATTGCAAAGGAGCACTGTTGGGTATTCAGCTGCAGGGGTTGCCTGAAATGAACCTCGAAAATATTGAGTTGGAAAATATTACGATGGAGGCTGATAATGGAATGACATGTTCGGATGCGAAGAATGTGAAAGTTAAAAACCTTACGTTGCTTTCGAAAAAAGGACCAGCAATTGATTTGAAGAATAGTAGCAACGTATCTATTGATGGCCTGAAAACAATCCAGGGAACCGAACCCGTGCTTAAAATTGCAGGTCCGTTAACGGGAAGCACAGTAATAAAAAATGCCGGATTAACTAATCCTGAAAAGCAATTAATTATCGGGAGTGAAGTTCCAAAGAATGTTGTCCAACTCGTAAAATAAAGCAAGATGAGTAAGATCAAATTTTTAGGCGTATTGGTAATGCTATTACTTTTTTGCCCGGAAATTTTTGCCCAGCAAACTTTCTCCGGAAAATTTACCGTTTGGACTATCGGCGATTCGACTATGGCCAATAAAAAGGAAGAAGTAGCTCCTGAAACAGGCTGGTGCCAGGCATTCCCGAATTTTGTGTCAGACAAAGTTGAGATTAAAAACCGGGCAATGAACGGGCGGAGCTCAAAAAGCTTCATAACCGAAGGTCGCTGGAAATGGGTGCTCGATTCGTTGAAACCCGGCGATTACGTGTTCATCCAGTTTGGGCACAACGACGAAAAGAATCAGGATTCTACCCGGTACACCGAACCATTTACTTTGTATCGCAAGAACCTGGAGCGGTTTGTACGCGAAACACGAGAAAAAGGAGCAACGCCAGTTTTATTCACCTCAATCGTTCGCCGCAAATTCGAAAATGGAATGTTAAGCGACACTCATGGAAATTATCCGGTTGTAACACGAATTGTCGCCAATGAGATGAAGGTACCGTTAGTTGATTTGCAACTGCTCACTGCTGGTGCAGTTACTGCTTTGGGCGACGAGCTTTCGAAACAGGTTTACCTGTGGACTCAACCCAATACAAAATTTCCTGAGGGACGAAAAGACGATACACACCTTTCGGTTGAAGGTGCAAATTTGGTTGCTAAACTGGCTGCCCAACAGCTGATGTGCCTGTTGCGCAATTCACCGTTAATTGTTAGTAAATATAATGATAT